>CAMLNY010000101.1 GCA_946481405.1 uncultured Brevundimonas sp.
AAGGATCGGCTGGAGGACGCCCTTGTCGCGGATCGACTGGGTCAGCTCCTCGTGGTCGGCCTGGGTGAATGACTTGCGCGGCTGGTCCGGGTTGGGCTTCAGGCTCTCGATCGGCACGGACTGCACGCCGGCCGGCAGCGGCGCGCCCGGCGCGACCGAAACCGGTTCGGCGACGGCTTCGCCCATCAGGGCCGACAGACCCCGTCCCAGACCTCTTTGACGTTCAGACAAACTCTTGTTCCGTATCGGTTATCAGGCGGCGAGGCGGCGGCGTTCGCGACCTACCACCTCCTTGGCCAGGCGCAGATAGGCCTGGCTGCCGGTGCATTTCAGATCGTAGATCAGGACGGGCTTGCCGAAGGACGGCGCCTCGGAAACCCGCACGTTCCGGGGGATCACGGCCTCATAGACCTTGTCGCCGAAGTGGGCCCGGACGTCCGCCGCGACCTGTCCCGACAGGGCGTTGCGACGATCGTACATCGTCAGGACCAGACCCTGGATTTCGAGGGTCGGATTCAATGATTGACGGACCATGTCGATGGTCTTCATCAACTGCGTCAACCCTTCCAAGGCGAAGAACTCGCACTGCAACGGGACCAGCACCCCGTCGGCCGCCGCCATGGCGTTCAGGGTCAGCAGGTTCAGCGACGGCGGACAGTCGATCAGCACATAGTCATACCCGGTCTGACCGTCGGCGTTCTGGGCGGCCAGCGCGTCGCGCAGGCGATAGGAGCGGCGATCGGCCTGCGACAGCTCGATCTCGACGCCCGACATGTCCGCATCCGCCGGGATGATGTCCAGTCCGGGTACGGCCGTCTTGACCGCGGCGTCATGCACCGACCGACCGTCGACGATCACGTCGTAGATGGTGATACGGCGCGTTTCACGTGGAACACCCAGACCCGTGGAGGCATTTCCCTGCGGGTCCATGTCGACGATCAGGACCTTTTCACCGATAGCCGCCAGGGCCGTTCCGAGGTTGATGGCGGTCGTCGTCTTGCCCACCCCGCCCTTCTGGTTGGACACGGCGAGCACGCGGGCGGCCTTTGGCGGGAATGGCTTGCGGGATGGCTCGGTCATACTAACCACGTTGCTGCTGGCCACGGGATCGAAGGCTCCGGATTGCGACGATTCGGCCTCTCGGGTCGCTGCGCGAAACCGTGAGCTCGGCATCCACCTGCCAGGATTTGGACGCGTCCTTCAACTCCTGCTCGGCCTTCTCTCCCTTCAGAAACAGGCCTTGTGCACCGCGAGACAGGTAGGGCTGTGCATAACCCAGAAGTTTTTCCATGGGCGCCACCGCCCGGGCCGTCACCACATCGACCTTGATGGTCTGTTCCTCGGCCCGACCCCAGACCACCGTGGCCGGCAGGGCCAGATCATCCACCACGGTCTGGAGGAACCGGCAGCGCTTCTGCAGGGAATCGATCAGCCAGACATGGCCGTCGGTCTTTGCCTTGGACAGAACCGCCAGCACAATCCCGGGAAAGCCGGCGCCCGCGCCGAGATCGGCCCACGTCCGCGCGAAGCCGGCCTTGTCCACCAGCTGGGCCGAGTCCCAGGCGTGACGGTTCCAGAAGTCGGGAATAGTGTCCGGACCGACGAGGTTCATCACTTCGTTGCCCTCCGTCAGCATCACAAGGAAGCGTTCCAGCTCGACCATCCGCTCCGGCGACGCGCCGGTCAGGACCTGAAATTGGTCGGCGGTCATCAGGCGGCAACCGACGACTTCTTCACATGCGACAGCAGGGCGGTCAGGGCGCCGGGGGTCACCCCCTCGATCCGCCCCGCCTGACCCAGGGTCCGCGGCTGAACCAGCGACAGTTTCTCGCGCACCTCGTGCGACAGACCGCCGATGGCCGCGTAATCGAGATTGGCCGGAAGCGTCAGGGCTTCCTCACGGCGCAGGGCCTCGGCGTCGGCGTTCTGGCGATCCAGATAGCCCGCATAGCCCGCGTCGATCTCGACCTGTTCGCGCACCGCCGGAGACCAGTCGCGAATCTCGGGGTGGGCGCTCTCGAAGGCGGTCAGGTCGACACCGGGATAGGCCAGCAGGTCACGCATCGAGCGGCGCTGCCCGTCGGCGTTGACGGCGACGCCGAGCGCCTGGGCCTGGTTCGGAGTATAGCGCGTGTCGCGGGCAAGGGCTGTCGCCCGCGCCAGCATCGCCGACTTGACCTCAAAGGCGGCGCGGCGTTCCGACGAGACGATTCCGGCCTTCAGACCCAATGGTGTCAACCGTTGATCGGCGTTGTCGGCTCGGAGAGTCAACCTGTACTCGGCGCGGCTGGTGAACATGCGGTAGGGCTCGGTCACACCGCGTGTAACAAGATCGTCGATCATGACGCCGATATAGGCCTGGTCCCGCCCCAGAACGATTTCCGACGATCCGGCGGCGGCGCGGGCGGCGTTCAGACCGGCGATCAACCCTTGAGCGCCCGCCTCCTCATACCCGGTCGTACCGTTGATCTGACCGGCCAGATAGAGGCCCGGACGGCGCTTGACCTCCAGCGCGGGACTCAGCTCGCGCGGATCGACGTAGTCGTACTCGATGGCATAGCCGAAGCGGAACACCTCAACCGCTTCAAGCCCCGGCATGGTGCGCAGGAAGGCCAGCTGGGTCTCGGGCGAAACCGAGGTGGAGATGCCGTTCGGGTAAACAGTCGGATCGTCCAGACCTTCGGGCTCCAGGAAGACCTGATGGGAAGTCTTGTCGGCGAAGCGGACGACCTTGTCCTCGATCGATGGGCAGTAGCGAGGGCCGACGCCGGTCGCCTTGCCGCCATAGACGGCGCTTTCGCCCAGGTTGGCGGCGATGATGGCGTGGGTCGCCTGCGTCGTCATCGTGATGCCGCAGGCGATCTGGGGCGCGTCGATCCGGTCGGTCAGGAAACTGAAGGGCACAGGGTCGGCGTCCGCCTCCTGCATCTCCAGCCGATCCCAGGCGATGGTGCGGCCATCGAGACGGGCGGGCGTGCCGGTCTTCAGACGCCCCATCTGCAGGCCCGAGCCATAGAGGTCGGCGGCAAGGCCCGTGGAGGGCGCCTCGCCATGACGACCCGCAGGGATCCGCTCGTCGCCGCGATGGATGACGCCGTTGAGGAAGGTGCCGGTCGTCAGGACCACGGCTCCGGCGCGCAGCTCGACACCCTCCCCCGTCACGATGCCCCCGACGCGGTCTCCGGCCAGGATCAGGCTCTCGGCGGTGCCGGCCATCAGGGCCAGATTGGGATAGTCAGCCAGTTCGGCCTGCATGGCCTCGCGGTACAGGCGGCGGTCGATCTGGCTGCGGGGCCCGCGCACGGCCGCGCCCTTGGAGCGGTTCAGCAGGCGGAACTGGATGCCCGCCTTGTCGCCCAGACGACCCATCAGCCCGTCGAGCGCATCGATCTCGCGCACCAGATGACCCTTGCCCAGACCGCCGATGGCAGGGTTGCAGCTCATTTCGCCGATGGTTTCCAGCTTCTGGGTCAGCAGCAGGGTGCGGGCGCCGGCGCGCGCCGAGGCAGCCGCAGCCTCGCAGCCGGCATGGCCGCCGCCGATCACGATGACGTCGAAGGAAGATTGGGTGGAACGCATGGGCGGGACATAGTGGAAAAGGGGTCGAAACACCACTCAGGCGATGTTTCACGTGAAACAGTCGCCGGTCACTTGCCGATACAGAAGGTCGAGAAAACCTCGCCGAGAACATCCTCGACGCCGATCGCCCCGCTGACCCGCGAGAGAGCCTCGGCCGCCCGCCGCAGATCGTCGCCCGCCAGTTCCGGCGCGCCAGACAGATGGACCCGACCCGCCTCAGCCGCCGCCAAGGCCTCCGAGAGTCGCCGCCGATGCCGTTCCCGCGTCACAGCCGGGAAATCCGCACCCGACAGATCACGGGCCAGCCGGTCGGCAAGCGCATCATGCAGGTCGGAAAGGCCCAGACCAGAGACCGCGCTGACGCCGATCCCCTCTCCGCCCCTCGGTGATAGGTCCGCCTTGGTCCACACCACGATGTCGTCCGGCCGCACGAACTCGGCCGCCGCGCCATCGGGGTCGCCGGGCCCCCGGACCCAAAGGCGCAGATCGGCCGCTTCAGCCCGCGCCCGGGCCCGACGGATGCCTTCGGCCTCCACCACATCGTCGCTCTCGCGCAGCCCGGCCGTGTCTGACAGGGTCACCGCATAGCCGCCAATCACCAATTCGGCGTCCAGCACGTCGCGCGTCGTCCCGGCGATGGGGGTGACGATCGCCGCCTCCCGCTCGACCAGGGCGTTGAACAGCGCGGACTTGCCGGCGTTGGTCTCGCCGATCAGGACGATGCGATACCCTTCCCGCACCCGGCGGCCCCGGTCTGCATCGGCCAACGCCGCGTTCAGATCGCTGATCAACCGGTCCAGCACCGGCCCCGCTGTCTGCGCCAGATGGTCAGGCAGCTCCTCGTCCGGAAAGTCGATCTCGGCCTCGACCAGGGCGAGGGCCGTCAGCAGGTCGCGACGGAAGCCCGCATAGGTCCGCGACAGCGCTCCATCCAGCTGACCCAGAGCCTGCGACACCTGGGCCGTGGTCTCCGCATCGATCAGGTCCGCCACAGCCTCGGCCTGGGCCAGATCCATCCGCCCATTCTCAAAGGCGCGCCGCGTGAACTCGCCCGGGTCGGCGGGTCGGACGCCTAGCGCGATCAGGGCCGAGGATACCGCCTCGACCACCGCCCGTCCGCCATGCAGATGCAGTTCGGCGCAATCCTCGCCGGTGTAGGAGTTCGGGCCGGGGAAGCGGAGCACCAGGGCCTGATCCAGAACCGTCCTCTCGTGACTGAGGGTCCGGAGCGAGGCCAGACGCGGCTTCAGCTTCGGCGCGCCGAGTCCCGACAGCGCCGCATCGGTCTCCGGACCTGACAGGCGCAGGATGGCGATCGCCCCACGGCCAGGAGGGGTGGCCAATGCAAAAATGGTGTCGGTCACAGTCGACCTCCCCGATGGGGAGCCGCACTCACTTCGGGGTCGCGACCGCCGCTTGCATCAGCTGCCGGAACTGGTCCTGCGCCGCCATGCCGAAGCTGGCCCAGTTCTTCATCAGCTCTTCCGGCTGCATGGCGGACATGTTGGCGTCCATCCGCTTCTGCATCTCGGCGACCAGGTGGTCGTTCAGAGGCGCGACGTCGGGCAGGCCCAGAAAAGCCCGCGCCTCGGCCGGGGTGCAGTCGATCTCGACGTTGACCTTCATCGCGTGTCGCTCCGTGTTTCACGTGAAACATGCCCTCAAGCAGCCGACCGCCACGCGGACGGCGTTAGGGCGAGAACTATGTGTTCATCGACTGGAAGAAGTCGCCGTTGTTCTTGGACTGACGCAGCTTGTCGAGCAGGAACTCGATGGCGTCCTGCGGACCCATCGGGTTCAGGATGCGACGCAGGACATAGGTCTTGGTCAGCTGGTCCTTCGGCGTGATCAGCTCTTCCTTCCGGGTGCCGGACTTCAGCACGTCGATGGCCGGGAAGATGCGCTTGTCGGCAACCTTGCGATCCAGAACGATTTCCGAGTTACCCGTGCCCTTGAACTCTTCGAAGATCACCTCGTCCATGCGCGAACCGGTGTCGATCAGGGCGGTGGCGATGATGGTCAGCGAACCGCCCTCCTCCACGTTCCGCGCCGCGCCGAAGAAGCGCTTGGGACGCTGCAGGGCGTTGGCGTCGACGCCGCCGGTCAGGACCTTGCCCGACGAAGGGACGGTGGCGTTGTAGGCGCGGCCGAGACGCGTGACCGAGTCCAGCAGGATGACGACATCGCGCTTGTGCTCGACCAGGCGCTTGGCCTTCTCGATCACCATT
>CAMLNY010000102.1 GCA_946481405.1 uncultured Brevundimonas sp.
GATCGCGAAATCGTCGGCGCCGAGACGGGCCGCCAGCACGTCGCCCTGCGCGTGGACGGCACATGGGTGTCGCCGGCGTCCCCAGCCGGGTTCGAGAAGTACCTCGCCAAGATGCTGGCGTTCAAGGACCAGGGGATGAAGGGCAATGTCGACGGCGTCGCCTTCCTGATGAAGAAGAACAAGATCGAGGTGATCGAGGGCTCGGCGAAGCTGGAGAAGGGCGCTGCCGCTCCCAAGGTGGTCGTCGAGCTGAAGGCCGGTGGATCGCGCACGGTCGAGGCCAAGGCGGTCATGCTGGCTGTCGGCGCCCGCGCCAAGGCCATCCCGCAGATCGGTCTGGAAGCCGACGGCGACAGGATCTGGGCCTATCGCGAGGCTCTGGCTCCGAAGAAGATGCCGGCCTCCATCGTCGTGATCGGATCGGGCGCCATCGGCATCGAATTCGGCAGCTTCTACCGTGCCTTGGGCGCGGAAGTTACGGTCGTGGAAGCGGTCGATCGCATCATGCCGGTCGAGGACGAAGAG
Organism: uncultured Brevundimonas sp.; assembly: GCA_946481405.1. Next base: position 526 of record CAMLNY010000102.1, read on the forward strand.
GTCTCCAAGGCCGCCCAGAAGGCCATGGAAAAGCGCGGCATCAAGTTCCGCACCGGCTGCAAGGTCACCAAGGTGTCCAAGGCCGGGAAGGGGGTCCAGGTCGCCATCGAGAAGGACGGCAAGGCCGAGACGCTGGAGGCCGAGGTCTGCATCTCGGCGGTCGGCATCACCGCCAACACCGACGGCATCGGTCTGGAGGCGCTGGGCGTCAACATGGACCGGGGCCACATCACCATCGACGGCCACTGCGCCACAAACGTGAAGGGGCTCTACGCCATCGGCGACTGCGCAGGGGCGCCCTGGCTGGCGCACAAGGCCTCGCACGAGGGCATCCACGCCGCCGAATACATCGCCGGATACAAGACGCCGAACGTCAACTCTCCGATCGCCGGCTGCACCTACGCCCAGCCCCAGGTCGCCTCGGTCGGCGTGACCGAGCAGGGGGCCCGCGAGGCCAAGCGCGAAATCAAGGTCGGCCGCTTCCCGTTCCGTGTGAACGGCAAGGCCGTGGCCGCCGGCGAGATCGAGGGCTTCGTGAAGGTCATCTTCGACGCCAAGACCGGCGCGTTGATCGGCGCCCATATGATCGGCCACGAAGTCACCGAGATGATCCAGGGCTACGTGACCGCCATCGCCATGGAAGCGACGGAAGAGGACATCCACGGCATCGTCTATCCGCACCCGACCATGTCGGAGGCCATGCACGAGGCCGCGCTGGACGCCTACGGTCGGGTGATCCACCTGTAGAGAACGAGCGAGCGACCGCCAAACCGATCAGGATTTTCGGTCAAACTCGCCAGATCCTAGCCAAACTGACCAATCCAAACGGGCGGCCGCCCGTCAGCGCTTCTTGCCGAGTTCTGCGGCGATGTCCTTCGTCATGCGGCCGACCTTGCGGTGGGCGGCGGTGATCTGGTCACGGGTGACGCCCCAGCGCTTCATCCAGTATTCGACAGCCTGACGCTCGGAGAGATCGAGACGGTCCTTGTCGATGAAGCCGCGCTTGTCCTTGAGACCGGCCATGAGGAGATGTCCTGTTTGCGCCTAAGATATATTATGCGAAATTGGGGATGCCGATTTTGACGTCAAAGGGCTGCTGTGGCGCACCAGCCATCGAAGCCGACCTCGACATTGATCGGAAGAAGCGAAGCCAAGGCGTTGTAATCCAGATCAATGTGCAGGTTCGTCAGCACGGCACGCTCGACGCCGCTGCGCGCGATCCACGCAAGGGTCCGATCGACATGGCTGTGCGTCGGATGGGTCGTCCATCGCAGCGCATCGACGATCCAGAGCCTGCAACCGGCCATGGCCTCGAACGCCACGTCGTCCAGGGCGTCGATGTCGCTGGAATAGACGACCGGACCGATGCGGTAGCCGACCGACCGGATCGGCCCGTGGCCCTGATCGAAGGTCACGACCGGAACCGGACCGCCGGCGCCGTCGACCGACCAGTCGAGGCCGTGGGCCGGAATGTCCTTCAGCTCCAGAATGGCCGGATAGCCGAGCCGGCTTTCGAAGATGTACGGAAAGCGCGGAACCAGTGCGTCGCGTGTGGCGGCGTCCATCCAGGCCGGGATCCGGCGACGGCCGCGAATGGCGAAGACGCGCAGATCGTCGATGCCGTGGGTCTGGTCCGCGTGGTCGTGAGTGTAGAGCACGGCATCGACGGACTTCACATCCGCTCTCAACATCTGCTCGCGAAGGTCTGGAGACGTGTCGATCAGGACGGTTGTGTCGCCGTCAGAACCACGCCGCCGGACGAGCGCTGAACACCGGCTGCGACGGTTCTTCGGTTCGGTCGGATCGCAGGCGCCCCAGTCGCCGTCGCCACGCGGCACGCCGCCGGACGAACCGCTGCCGAGGATGGTGATCTCGACCTCGCCGTTCACGGCCGTGGGATCCTGTCGAACAGGTTGAAGAAGGCGTCGGTCGTCTTCTGCTCCGCCTCCTCCCGGTCCCAACCGCGAATATCGGCCAGGGCCTGAAGCACATGGCCGATGTACGCCGGCTCGTTGCGGCGGCCCCGATGCGGCACGGGCGCCAGATACGGGCAATCCGTTTCGACGATGATCCGGTCGCCAGGCATGGTCCGGATCACGGCGCGGACGTCCTCGGCCGCCTTGAAAGTCGCGATGCCCGAGACTGAAAACCAGGCGCCCATTTCCGCAGCTTCTTCCGCCAGTTCTGAACCACTGGTGTAGCAATGCATGAGGAAGCGGAACGGTCCATCGGCTCGCATTTCGCGCAGGATGGCGGCCATTTCGGCGTCGGCCTCGCGCGTGTGGACCACCAGCGGCAGGCCCGTCGCCTGAGCGGCCTTGATGTGAGTTCGGAAGACCTCGGCCTGAACCTCGCGCGGGCTGAGATCATAGTGGAAATCGAGACCGCATTCGCCGATGCCGACCACGCGCGGCCGCCGGGAAAGGGCGACCAGACCCTCGACCGTCATGGCCGTGTGGTCCTTCGCCTCATGCGGATGGGCGCCGACGGTGCACCAGATATCCGGGTGCGCCATGGCGAGCGCATGGGTGGCCTCGAAGGTCGACAGCTTGTCCGAGATCTCGACCATGATCTGAACGCCTGCGTCGCGGGCGCGGACGATGACGGCGTCGCGGTCCTCGTCGAACTGGGAGGCGTGCAGATTGACGTGGCTGTCGATGATCATCCGCCGGCCATCCGCTTCACGCGCGCCAGATCGGCCAGGGCTCCGGCCAGCAGGTCGCCCTTGTCGAGATTGATCGCGGCCGCCCGCTCCGGCGCCTCGGTCAGCCGTGTCCACAGATTGGCCCAGGCGGCCCCCTGCCCCGCCTCCAGCGACCGCGCCTTCACCGCCGCCGCCAGCCGGTCCATCAGGGCCTCGAACTTCGCCTGACCCTCCGCGCCGCGGAAACCGTCGGCGGTGGCCAGCGCCTCGGCGCGATCGACGGGACCCTCATCGACCCAGCGGCGGGCCAGATGGTCGAGTTCGAGGTTGGTCCGGGTTGCGAGCGTCAGGGCCGCGCCGGGCGAGCCGCGCGCCATGCCGGCGATGCGCATGGACCACGACGGCCGGCTCGCCAGGCGGGCGCCGGCGATGCGCACGGCGTCGTCGCGATCCAGATCGGTCTGTCGCGCCAGCAGGGCGGCCATCTCGGGCTCGGCCCAGGGCTGGAAGGTCAGACGACGGCAGCGCGAGCGGATGGTGGCCAGCAGACGCCCCGGCGCATGGGTGATCAGGAACAGGACGCCGCGCTCAGGCGGCTCTTCCAGAACCTTCAGCAAGGCGTTGGCGGCATTCAGATTCAGGTCGTCGGCGGCATCGATGATCGCGACGCGATACGCGGCGCGCGACGGACTCTTGGCGCAGAACTCGGGCAGGTCGCGCGCCTGATCCACCGAAATGGATTTCTTGGTCTTGCCGCCCTCGACCAGCCGTTCAAGCACCAGAAGATCGGGATGGGACTGGGCCGAGATCAGCTGGCTGACCGGATCCTGCGGCCGGGCGCCGAGCGGACCGCGCGAAGAATCCGGCTGGGCGCCCAGCAGGCGACGGGCGGCGCGGTAGGCGAAGGTGGCCTTGCCCAGACCCTCGGGCCCGCAGACCAGCCAGGCGTGGTGCAGACGGCCGCGCGACAGGGCGTCGACGAACGCCGCCTCGGCCGCCTCCGAAGGAATCAGGTCGAACCGGTCCTTCGGATGTTCACTCACGGCAGGATCGGCTCCACGGCGCGCCAGACGCGTTCGGCGACATCGTCCGGTTCGCCGGTCGCATCGATCAGGCGGCAGCGTTCGGGATGCTGGGCCGAGATGGACAGAAAGCCGTCCCGGAGCCGCCTATGAAACTCCAGTCCCTTGGACTCGAATCGCGTTTCGGCCGCGCCCCGCGCCAGAGCCCGCTCAAGGCCCACCTCGACCGGCAGATCGAAGATCAGGGTCAGGTCCGGCTGATCCGCGCCGACGACATCGCGGTCCAGCGCCTCGACCAGCTCCATCGGCGCGCCGCCGCCGTTGCCCTGGTAGGCGCGGCTGGAATCGGCGAAGCGGTCGCAGACGACCCAGCGGCCGGCCTCCAACGCAGGGCGAATGGTGCGCTCGAGATGGTCCGAGCGGGCCGCGAACATCAGCAGGAGTTCCGTGCGCGCCGACCAGCGGCCGGCCTCGCCCGAGACCACCAGCCCACGGATGGCCTCCGCGCCCGGCGATCCGCCGGGCTCGCGCGTGTGCACGACGTCGATGCCGCGCGCGGAGAGGCGAGCGACGAGTCGGGAGGCCTGGGTGGACTTGCCGGTCCCCTCCCCGCCTTCGAGCGTAATGAATTGTCCTCGAGTCACCGGCGCACAATGGCGACCCGGGCGGCCCGGGCCAAGGGCGCGCGCGCCCTATCGGGCCGATATCAACAGGGCGTCTGCGAATCCGTCGGCCACGGCGGCCTGACGCGCCTGTTCGGCGGCGTTGGCGTCGTTCCAGGGGCCGACCAGAACCCGGAACATGGTCGCATTGGTCGCTGCCTGGACCTGGGCCGTGCGACCGAATCGGCCGGCGACGGACCGGGCCTGATCCTGCTGCGGATAGGCGGCGACCTGGATCCAGTAGGTCTCCGCAGGAGCGGCGGGCGTTACCACCGGAGACGGCGGCGCGGCCTCGGCCGTCTGTAGCACCGTGCCGCCGCCCAGACGCGGCGCGCGTCCCAGATAGCGGACACGCACCTCGCCGACGCCCCGGTTGAGCAGGTCCAGCGCCTCGGCCGCGCCGCGCGACAGGTCGATGATCCGGTTGTCCACGAAGGGCCCGCGATCGTTGACGCGCAGGACGACACGACGCCCGTTGGCGAGATTGGTGACCTCCACGAGGCCCGGCAGCGGCAGGGTCTTATGCGCCGCCGTCAGGCTGTGCATGTCGAACGGCTCACCCGTCGCGGTGGGCCGCCCGTTGAACTGGTCGCCGTACCAGGAGGCCAGGCCGACGACGTCGTACTCCGTGCCCGGGACGATCGGCGCCGGGTCGGTCACAACCGGCGGAGCCGACGGGGCGCCGCGCGATGGGCGCGGCCCTTCGGCGATCCGGACTCCCGGCAATGCGCCCGCGCTGGCGCAGGCCGCCAGCAGGGCCGTCACGGCGGCGACGACCAGAACGCGGGATGCGCGGCGCAGGATGACGGGCGAGATCGGCATGGCGAAATCATCGCCCGGATCGATTTCCGTTTTGGTTAACGGAAGATGCGCTGCTATCCCCTCCTCCAGCCGGACAGGTGGCCGAGTGGTTTAAGGCAGCGGTCTTGAAAACCG
>CAMLNY010000103.1 GCA_946481405.1 uncultured Brevundimonas sp.
ATCTCGCCCGCAAACTGGGTCGGGCCGAGGGTGGAGCCCGTCGCGCGGTCGCCCGTGAACGGGTCCACGACCTCGATCTCGCCTTCCAGAAGATAGATGAAGCGGTCGACCACATCGCCGGGCTGGACGATGAAGGTCCCGGCCTCGTAGGTCACGGTGTCGGCGAAGGCCCACATCGCCTCGACGTGCGCGGCGGTCAGCGGCGTGCGCTGCATCTCTTCAAGATCGCGGCCGATCGTTTCCACGCGCACCCCTCCCGTCTGGATGGGCGAACCCTAGGCCAAGCGGGGCCTTATCGGCAGTCCCCGCGAGGGACTATTCCCACTCGATCGTGCCGGGCGGCTTGGAGGTTACGTCATAGACGACACGGTTGACGCCCCGGACTTCGTTGACGATGCGGGTCGCGCAGCGGCCCAGCACATCCCACGGGAACTCGAAGAAGCCCGCCGTCATGCCGTCGGTGGAGGACACGGCGCGCAGGGCCAGCACCTTCTCATAGGTCCGGGCGTCGCCCATGACGCCGACCGTCTTGACCGGCAGCAGCACCGCGAACGCCTGCCAGATCTTGTCGTAGAGACCGGCCTTGCGGATCTCTTCCAGATAGATGGCGTCGGCCTGTTGCAGGGTCTCGACGGCCTCGGGGGTGATCTCGCCGGGGATGCGGATGGCCAGACCCGGTCCCGGGAAGGGGTGACGACCGACGAAAGCGTCGGTCAGACCCAGTTCGCGGCCCAGCGCCCGGACCTCGTCCTTGAAAAGTTCGCGCAGCGGTTCGACCAGCTTCAGCTTCATATAGTCGGGCAGGCCGCCGACGTTGTGGTGGCTCTTGATGACGTGGGCCTTGCCGGACGAGGACGACACGCTCTCGATCACGTCGGGATAGAGGGTGCCCTGGGCCAGGAACTCGGCGCCTTCGATCTTGTTGGCCTCGCGGTCGAAGACCTCGATGAAGACCCGCCCGATCGTCTTGCGCTTGGTCTCCGGGTCCGACTGACCGGCCAGCTCGCTGAGGAATTCCTTCGACGCATCAACGTGGATCAGGGGAATGTTGTAGTGCTCGCGGAATAGCTGGGTGACCTGTTTGGCCTCGTCTTTGCGCAGCAGTCCGGTGTCCACGAAGACGCAGGTCAGCTGGTCGCCGATGGCCTCGTGGATAAGAACGGCCGCGACCGAGCTGTCGACCCCGCCCGACAGGCCGCAGATCACCTTGGCCGAGCCGACCTGTTCGCGGATCTGGGCGATCTTCTCGTCGCGATAGGCCGCCATGGTCCAGTCGCCCTTCAGCCCGGCGATGCCGTGGGTGAAGTTCTTCAGCATCTGGTGGCCCCGAGGGGTGTGCATCACCTCCGGGTGGAACTGGACGCCGTAGAAGCGACGGGTCTCGTCGGCGATCACCGCATAGGGCGAACCGGACGACGAAGCGACGACGTCGAAGCCTTGGGGGATGGCGACGATCTTGTCGCCGTGGCTCATCCAGACGGTCTCTTCCTCGCCGACGGGGGCGAGGCCCTCCAGCAGGGGCGAGGTCTTCTCGACGGTGATCTCGGCGCGGCCGAACTCGCGGGTATGGCCGCCCTCAACCTTGCCGCCCAGCTGTTCGCACATGGTCATCTCGCCGTAGCAGATGCCCAGCACCGGCACGCCCGCCTCGAACACCGACTGCGGCGCGCGGGGGCTGCCCTCCTCGTGGACGCTCTCTGGACCGCCCGACAGGATGATGGCCGCCGGGTTCATCGCGGACAGCGCCGCTTCCGCCCTGGCGTAGGGGTGGATCTCGCAATAGACGCTGGCCTCGCGCAGGCGGCGCGCGATCAGCTGGGTCACCTGGCTGCCGAAATCGACGATGAGAACCTTCTGGTGGTCGGTCGCGGTCATGGACGGTTCTCCTGATTTTCGAGCCAGACCCGCCGCTCAACGGTCTCGGTCAGATAGCAGTCGGCGAAGGCCAGCGAAGCGCGAATGCCGCCTCCCGCCGTCCGCCGCGCCGTGGCGCAATAGTTGTCCCGCATCCGGATCCAGGCGCGCTGCGAATCCCGCATCGGAGCCCACCGGGCCGCGGGCGTGCCGGCGCGCATTCGGGCGTAGACGGCGTTCAACTGATCGTCCTGACGCCAGGTCTCATCCATGAGGCAGGCCAGCCGTCGCTCCTGGTTTCGGGCCGTCGCCATACACTGGATGTGAAAACGGGACATCCGGGCCTCGATCTCCGGATCGGCCTGGGTGATCACGAGGGCTGCGACAAGAGCGATCATTCCGACCCCGCGACTTCGGCCGTCAGCCGTTCGAACTCGGCCTTCAGCAGATCCAGCGCCTCGGCCAGGCCTTCGTCGATCACCGACAATGTGTTGGTCCAGTCTTCCAGCACGGTCAGGTCGGCCTTGCCGTCACTGATGCCGCGCAGGCCCATCACCGGGACGCCGAACTTCGCGGCGGCGCGGACGACGGCATAGGTCTCCATGTCCACCATGTCGGCGTCGATGGCCTCGTAGGCCTCGCCCGAGACGACGCTGCCGCCCGTCGCGAGCCGCGCATAGGGCTGGCCCGCCGGACCGCTGGCCAGCGTCAGAACCGGGTCGATGTCGAGGAAGGGGGTGACGCCTTTCGGGAAACCGATCGCCGTGGCGTCCATGTCGCGATAGCTGACCTCGTCGACCCAGTAGATGCGACCGTGATCGAGCGTCTGCGATCCCGCCGAGCCGAGCGACAGGATCAGGTCGGGCAGCAGGCCTTCCCGCTCCAGCAGGGCGAGCGCTTCAGTCGTGCCGACCGCCGCCTCGACAGGGCCGACGCCGGTAATCAAAGGCTTGATCCGCGCCTTCAGCGCCGGGCCGTATTCGACCTCCGTCGCCATGACGCAGAGCGCCGTCAGCGGTCCGAACTGCGTGAGTTCGAAGGCGCGGCTCATGCCGTCCGCTCGTAGACGGCGGCGTAGAAGCCGTCGGTCCCGGCCGTCGCGGGCGACAGGCGCAGACGATGCCCGTCCGCCAGACCGGTCAGCTTCGTCCGTCCCGCGTCGGTGATCAGGGCTTCGTCCAGGGCGTCGGCAACGGCGACCGGGGTGAAGCCGTCGTGATCCCCCTCGAAGGCGTCGACGCTGGCCTCGTTCTCCTGCCGCAGCATGGAGCAGGTCACATAGACCAGCCGTCCGCCCGGCTTCACCAGTTTGGCGGCGCGGGCCAGGATCGCCGTCTGCAGCGAGTGCAGGCGATCCACGTCCTCGACCTTCAGACGCCAGGCGTCCTCGGGCTTGCGCCGCCAGGTGCCGGAGCCGGTGCAGGGCGCGTCGACGAAGACCACGTCCGCCTGATCGACCAGATCCTCGACCCCGCCGCCGTTGGGACCGAGCTGCTGCAGCTCCGCCTCGACGCCCGCGCGGATGAGGCGCGGCCGGATGTTGTCGAGCCGTTTCTGAACGACGTCACAGGCGAGCAGACGCCCCTCCCCTTGCAGCTTCATGCCGAGGCCCAGCGTCTTGCCTCCGCCCCCGGCGCAGTAGTCGATGACGGTCATGCCGGGTTCGACGCCGGCCAGCGCACAGACGATCTGGCTGCCTTCGTCCTGGATCTCGATGCGGCCGTCCTTGAAAGCCCTGAGCGCCTGGACGTTCGGCGGCGGCTCGGCCGACAGGCGCAGGCCCGTGGCCGACCACGGCGTCCTTTCCGGCGAAAGACCGGCCTCGCGAAGCTCGGCCTCGACCTCGTCCACAGTCGCCTTGGCGATATTGACGCGCAGGTCGATCGGCGCGCGGGGCAACATCAGACCGGCGGCTTCCTCGGCCCAGCGGTCGCCGTAAGTCGTCTTGAAGTCCTCGACCACGAACTCGGGCAGGCCCGCGAGCGCCCAGGCGGGCGCCCCGTCGCTGGTCAGGCTGATCCGGGCGCGCTCCTGTTTCGACAGGGGTTTGGGTCCATAGCCGTCGCCCGTGTGGAGGGACTCGATTTCCTCGACCGACAGGCCGTCGATCAGGCTGAGCGAGGCGATGACCAGCGCCCGCCCGTCTTCACGCCCGTCCATGGCCCAGACCAGACGACCACCGGCGCGCCGGCGGCCGCGCGCGCGCAGGACCTTGTAGACCTGATCGGCGATGGCGCGGCGGTCCCTGGATCCGGCGTAACGGTTCGCGGCGCCCCACGCTTTCAACACAGCCTCGGCCGGCTGGCGTCCCTGGGCGATGCTGTCGAGGACGGAGGCGGCGGCGGCGAGGCGGGCTGAAGGGGTCACTTAGAGTGTAGGCCTTGGGGCGTTCAGATGAACAGGGCGGCGACGATCATGAGCAGACCGGCGAGCGAAACGAGGAAGGCGAGGCTGCGCAGGCCCGTCACCCCGAAGGCGTAGAGCGGCACATAGACGAGGCGCGCCCAGAAATAGAGGGTCGCGCCCCAGAAGGTCAGGAAGCCGTCCTCCCCGGCCACATGGGCGATCAGGACGGCGCCGAGGAACAGCGGCAGGGTCTCGTAGAGGTTCGCCTGGGCCCTTTCGAGGCGGCCGGTGACCTTGCTGGACGGCGGAACGGCGGCGTCGCGCGGACCCGCGTTCCATTTCGCCCCGTGCTGCAGCGTCCGGCCGGTGGCGGGCAGGAAGATCTGCACCACCGCCAGAAGGATCGTCAGCGCCGCATAGGTCAGCTCGACCGTCATCGTCATCCCCTACCCCTGCCTGTAGTTCGGCGCCTCGCGCGTGATCATCACGTCGTGGACATGGCTTTCGCGCAGGCCCGCGCCGGTGATCCGGACGAAGCGGGCGCGCTCCTGAAGGTCCGCGATTGTGGCGGCGCCGACATAGCCCATGGCGGCGCGCAGACCCCCGACCATCTGGTGGATGACCGGCGAGATCGGGCCCTTGTAGGGGGTCTGACCCTCGATGCCCTCGGGCACCAGCTTCTGGGTCTCGACCTCCTTCTGGAAGTAGCGATCGGCGCTGCCTGCGCCCATCGCCCCGACGGAGCCCATGCCGCGGTACGACTTGTAGCTGCGCCCCTGGTACAGAAAGACCTCGCCGGGGCTTTCGTCGGTGCCGGCGAACATCGAGCCCATCATGGCGACCGAGGCGCCCGCCGCGATGGCCTTGGCCAGATCGCCCGAATACTTGATCCCGCCGTCGGCGATGACCGGAGCGCCCGAGTCACGGGCCGCGCGGGCGGCCTCCATGACGGCGGTCAGCTGGGGCACGCCCACGCCCGCGACGATGCGGGTTGTGCAGATGGAGCCCGGACCGATGCCGACCTTCACCGCGTCGGCGCCTGCATCGATCAGGGCGCGCGCGGCGTCATAGGTGGCGATGTTGCCGGCGACGATCTGGAGACGATTGTTCTCGCGCTTGATGCGCTCGACCACACGGGCGACCTGGGCCGAGTGGCCGTGGGCGGTGTCGATCACCACCACGTCGCAGCCGGCCTCCGCCAGCGCCATGGCCCGCTCATAGCCGGCGTCGCCCACCGTGGAGGCGGCGCCGACCAGCAGGCGACCCTGTTCGTCCTTGGCCGCGTTGGGGTGGGCCTGGGCCTTCTCGATGTCCTTCATCGTGATCAGGCCGGTGGCGCGGTAGTCCTCATCGACCACGATGACGCGTTCGATCTTGCGGGTCCGCAGAAGCTCGCGCGCCTCCTCCTTGCCGGCGCCTTCGCGTACGGTGACGAGGTCCGCCGAGGTCATCAGATCCGCGGCCTTGCGGTTCGGATCTGTGTCGAACCGCATGTCGCGGTTGGTCAGGATGCCGACCAGCTTCCCGCCCGCATCGACCACCGGGAAGCCGGAAATC
>CAMLNY010000104.1 GCA_946481405.1 uncultured Brevundimonas sp.
CAATCCGAAGGACGATCACGACCATACGTTTGGCGTCTGGACCTTGCCGCCGGTGCGGACCTCGGCGGCCCGCGAAGGCGTCGCCACCGATCGCGCCGAGCCCCTGACCGAGGCCGAGCGCGCCGAATACGACGCCATTGGCGAGAGCGACCGCATGACCCTGCGTTTCCGCAAGCCCGGCTGAGGCGGCAAGGCTTTGACGGCATTGGCGAACCTCTCTATCCCAACCCCTTCCGGGACGGCGTTGCTTCCCGGACGACGGCCGGCTGGGGAGATTTGATGCGGGATCAGACGCGGATCGGGCGAACGGAACCCTCGCGTCGGGCCATGCTGGCCGGCGTCGGCGTCGTGCTCCTCGCCGGCGTCGCCGCCTGCGGCCGCAAGGAGGAGAAGGCCGGACCCGAGGCGCCCGCCGGACCGCCGGAAGGGTCGCTGGAATGGGCCATTCAGGGGCCGTGGCGCGCCGCCGACCGGCCGCGAGACATCTATCGCCATCCGCTGGAGACGCTGCGCTTCTTCGGTCTGCAGCCGTCGATGACGGTGGTCGAGTTCTGGCCCGGCAGCGGCTGGTACACCGAGATTCTGGCCCCCTATCTGAACAAGGGGGACGGCGAATACTACGGCGCGGGCTTCGCGACGGGACCGGGCGCCGATCCGGCCCAGGCGGCCCTGACAGCCAATTTCGAGCGCCGCTTCGGCGAGGACCGTCGTCTGTACGGGGATGTGAAGTTCAGCGCCTTCGGGGCGGCGACGGGGCCGGTGGCGCCGGCCGGAACCGCCGACATGGCCCTGTTCATGCGGAACATACACGCCTGGATGGCGGCGGGCATTGCCGAGAAGGCCTTCGCCGACGCCTATGCGGCCCTGAAGCCCGGCGGAATCCTCGGCGTCGAGCAACACCGGCTGGCGCCCGATCAGGATCAGGATCCGGCCGCCGCGAACGGATATGTGCAGGAAGCGTTCGTCAAACAGCTGGCGGCCGAGGCAGGCTTCATCTTCGTCGCGGCCTCGGAGATCAACGCCAATCCGGAAGACACCAAGGACCATCCGTTCGGGGTTGAGACCCTTCCGCCGCGCCTGTTAACCGCCCCGCAAGGCGAAACGCCCGATCCCACGTTCGACACCGCCAAATACCGCGCGATCGGCGAGAGCGATCGCATGACCTTGAAGTTCAGGAAGCCCGAGTGAACCGCGCCGCCGCCTTCGCCGCCAACGCCCCACTGATGGGAGTCCCGGGCGCCGCCGCCCCGCCCGGAGGGGTCGGCGAATGGTTCCGGGGAGCCGGAGGCCTGCGTCTGCGCGCCGCCTTCTGGACGCCCTCGTCGCTGGTGGCCCAGACGCCGCGCGGCACGGTGGTTCTGAGCCCCGGCCGGACCGAACCGATCGAGAAATATTTCGAGCTCATCGGCAATTTCCTCGCGCGCGGCTGGTGTGTGCTGGCCCACGACTGGCGAGGTCAGGGCCTGTCGGCCCGTCTGCTGCCCGATCGCCTGAAGGGTCACGCGCGCGCGGTGGAGGAGTTCCAGGACGACTACGCCCGGCTGCTGGACGCCTTCGAGGCGCGCGCGCCCAAGCCGTGGATCATGGTCGGCCATTCCATGGGCGGGGCGCTGAACCTGCTGTGCCTCGAGGCCGGTGAGAAGCGGTTCGCCGGCGCGGTGCTGTCCAGCCCCATGCTGCGCATCAAGACCGGCAAGCGGTCGATGTGGTCGGTCAAGCTGGCGGTGCGCTGGAACGTGCGCCACGGCAAGGCCGGGGACTTCGTGCTGGACGATCCCGACGATCCCTTCGACCACACCTTCGAGAAGGACGCCCTGACGTCCGACGAGACCCGCTACGAGCTGTGGCGTCAGCAACTGTACGCCTGCCCGCATCTGGCGGTCGGCGGCCCGACCTGGGGCTGGCTGGCCTTCGGGATCGATGCGGGCGAGCGGGCGCTGAAGCCCAAGGCGCTGAAATCGGTGACCATCCCCTGCACCATCGTGCAGTCGGGCGACGACGACCGGGTCTGGAAGCAGACGAACCGCTGGGCCGCCAAGCGGCTGGGCCGCGGCCGCTACGTCGAGGTCGATCGCGCCAAGCACGAGGTCATCATGGAAACGGACGATCTGCGCGCCGTCTTCCTGACCGAGTTCGATGCGATGGCGGACTACGTCTCGCCGGCCAGCGATCTGGCCCCGCCGAGAGCGGAGGCCGACGCGGTCGCCTGAGCGACCGCGCCGACACCCTCTGAATCGGGCCTTACATCGGGCGCGTGACGCTGCCGCCGATATTGGCGATCACTTCGCGCGCGTCGAAGGCGTTGGCGTCGCCCGAGGGCTTGGCGCCGCGACCCATGATGATCTCGGTCGTCGCCTCGTAGCGGTCGATCTGGCGGACATCGAAATCGTCGCGGCCCCAGAACGGGTCGTTCCAGCGGCTCCAGCCACGCGGGCCGTAGTAGCGCCAGGACGGTCCCCAGAAGGGGCTGTAGCGGTCGAAGAACGGGTCGCGGTAGCCGAGCGACCGGTAGCTGGTGTCGCGATCGGTAGCGCGGTTGACCGTCGAGAACCAGTCGTAGCCACTCTCGGTCGTCAGCTCGGCCGCGCGCAGCAGCAGGCCCATCTCGACCTGTTCGCGCGAGGTGACCGAATTGCCCGAGAAGGTGACGCGGTAACGGTCGTTTTCAAGCCGCTGTTCGGCATAGCCGCCGCGCTGGCCGTTGTAGCCCTGGGGGGCGTAGGCGGTGGAGGTGGCGCAGGCGGCCAGGGTCAGGGCCGAGGCGGCGACCACCGCGAGAGATTTCAAGGAAGGGGTCATTGGAGGCTCCGAAGGGGAGGCGGAAAATCCGTCATTTCACCTGAACGTTGCATGAACAGCGCCGTTCCCCGGCCACACAAGCCCCTATAATCGCGAGACAATCAGGGCCGCGGCGATGAGGAGCAGAGAGCCGACGAAGACGCCGAAGCCGCGGCGGAAACGAGGTTCGCCCATCCGCCGCGCCAAGGCGGCGCCAGCCAGACCGTAGGCGCTCATGGTCAACACGTCCATGCCGATGACGGCCGCCGCGAACAGGGCCAGCTGGGGCGCGGCCGGGCGCTCCACGTCAAGGAAGGGCGGCAGGACGGCGGTGAAGAAGAGCACGGCCTTGGGGTTGGCGATCTGGACCAGAAAGCCGTCGACGAAGGCCGGACGGCGAAGATGGGTCCGGCCCTCGGTCGAGATGTCGATCGCAGCCGGGGCGAAGGCCGAGCGGATCGAGGACACGCCCAGCCAGGCGACATAGACGGCGCCGGCGATGGCGATCAGACGGAATGCCTCCGGAAAGGCGGCGACGAGGGCGCCGAGACCGAGAGCGGCCGCGCCGAACCAGACCAGGGTCGCGACATTCATCCCCGCGACGGCCAGCAGGACCGCCGCCTTGCCGCGCTCCATGCCCGTGGCGATCGAGAACAGGTTGGCGGGCCCCGGGGTGACGGCCATCACCGCCATAACCCCCAGAAACACCAGATAAAGATGCGGATCGACCGGCAGCGGGCTCACGTCGACAGGCACACCACCTGGGCGACGCGCAGGTCGCGGCGCAGGTCGTCGGCGACCCGACCGTAGTTGTCCACGGTGATCGGCTCGCCCAGCAGCTGTTCGTCCGGCCGCTGCTCACCGCGGATGGCGGGGCCGAGGGTGTCGGGCGCGGTGGTGTAGAGCCGGCCCCGGCGCGGGGCCTCGGCGATGGTCAGGGCGACGACGCGGCCCCTGCGGTCCAGCACGGGGGCGCCGGACAGGCCCGCCAGCGTGCCCTCCAGCCCCGAGGTCCGGCCGACCTCGGCCCAGGCCAGGACGGGCTCGTCATGGGCGCCGCGGCCCCGGACCTTCAGCATCTCGCGACCCAGCAGGCGCGACGTCACCTCGCCGGGCCGGCCCTGCGGGAAGCCCGGGTGGAAGCCGCGCTGGCCGACATGGAGCGGGGTGGAGGTCGTGACCGGCAGGGCGGGCGGGCCGCCGGCGGTGATCAGGAGGGCGATGTCGGCGCGGGGCGACAGGCGCACATCGGCCGCCACGGCCCGGCCGCCGCCGACCACGAGGGCCGGCTTGCGGCAACCCTCGACCACATGGCGCGCGGTCAGCCAGCGGCCGCGTCCGGCGATGGAGAAGGCGGTGCCGGCGGCCGGCTGGAACGGGCTTTCGGGCGCAGTGACGGTCACCGACGGATCGAAGGGGGTGACCGGCCCCAGAAGGGCGCCTTCCACCTCGTCCGGCGGGGGCGGGGCGGGCGGGGCGTCGGCGTTCTCGCGCCGGGCCAGGGACACGACGACCAGGGCCAGAACCACGCCGGAATAGATCACCCAGTCGGGCGGACGCGGAAAACCCATCGGGGCTCAGCCTGTCAGGGCGGCGGCGAGGATCAGGGCGGTCGCCAGCTTGGCCGCGACCAGCAGCACGGCTGCCGAGATCTCGCCCTCCTGAATGCGTTGGGGCAGGCCGGTCAGGACCAGATCGACGATGCGGAAGGCCAGCAGCTGGAGCACGAGCGTCGCCAGACCCCACAGGGCGATGTCCGCCACCGAGGTCGAGACCGACATCGACACCGCCAGCGGAATGGCCAGACCCAACAGGACCCCGCCGAAGGCGACGCCGGCGGCGGCGTTGCCCTCGCGGATCAGGGCGACCTCCTTCCACGGGGTCAGCAGGGCGTAGATCACCGCCCCCGCGACCAGCAGGCCGAAGGTCACGACCAGATGTACGATCAGGACGGGGAAGCCGCTGGCGAAGGCCTGAACCTCGGGGCTCGACAGGGTGTCAGACAGGGACGAGGGGGCCATGGCGGGGCGGACGCGATCTCACCGACGGAACGAAAGCAAAACTGCTTGCCCGATTGCCGCCCCAATCCGCAAGGTCGCGGCGGACACACTGAATGACCAATGATTGCAGCGGCGTTACGCGAACGGCTATCAGCGGCCCATGTCCGAACCGCTCCCCACTGTTCTCGTCGTCGCCGTCGCCCTGATCGACCCGGACGGACGCGTCCTGATCGCCCAGCGGCCGGAGGGCAAGGCGCTGGCCGGTCTGTGGGAGTTTCCGGGCGGCAAGGTCGAGCCGGGCGAGCGGCCCGAGGCGGCTCTCATCCGCGAGCTGCACGAGGAGCTGGGCATTGACGTCAACGAGGCCTGTCTCGCTCCGTTCGTGTTCGCCAGCCACGCTTACGATTCGTTTCACCTGTTGATGCCATTGTACCTTTGCCGGCGCTGGTCCGGCGTGGTCGTCAAGCGCGAGCACGCCGCCCTGGCCTGGGTGAAGCCGAACAAGCTGTCGGACTATCCCATGCCGCCCGCCGACGCTCCGCTGGTCGCCTGGTTGCGCGACCTTCTTTGAGGTTTCGCCCGAGGGAGGGCCGTATGACGACCCTGATCCGCCGGTTCCTGAACGACGAGCGCGGCGCCACCGCCATCGAATACGCCCTGATCGTGGGCATGATCTTCCTCGTCATCGTCGGGGCCGTCAGCCTGTTCGCCTCCAAAGCTACGGGCACGTTCGACAAGGTCTCGACCGCCGTGAGCGCCGCCACCGGCTGACCGCGACGCTCGCGCGTCTGGCCTCGGCATGCCCGCGCGGCTAAGTCTTCGGCCGATGTCGCGCCTCCTCGCCCTTCTCGCCGTCCTGCTGGTCTGGGCCTCGCCGTCGGCCGCCCAAACGCCGGGCGTCAGCGCCGCGCCGACCGTGCCGGAGTGCAGGATCGCCCGGCCCGTGTTGAGCCCGGCGTTCACGCCGGACACCACG
>CAMLNY010000105.1 GCA_946481405.1 uncultured Brevundimonas sp.
ACCCCGGCATCGACACCTCGCCGTCGTTCAGCCCGGACGCCTCGCGCATCGTGTTCAATTCGGACCGCACGGGCACGCCGCGCCTGTACGTCATGAACGCCGACGGATCGAACCAGCGGCCGATCAGCAGAGGCGGCGGCAGCTATACGGCCCCGGCCTGGAGCCCGCGCGGCGACCTGATCGCCTTCACCAAGTCCGGCGGCGGCCAGTTCGGCATCGGCGTCATGAACGTCGACGGTTCGGGCGAGCGGATGCTGAGCCGGTCCTATTTCGAGGAAGGCCCGTCGTGGGCGCCCAACGGCCGCTATCTGATGTTCTCGCGCCAGACGCGCGGCGGGAACACCAATCTGTGGATGGTCGACCTGTCGGGACGGGTCATCGCCCAGTCAGGCTATCAGGGCCGGGGCTCCGACCCCGCCTGGTCGCCGCTGCTCGACGAGGGCCCCGGCAATCTCGGCGTCGGCCAGGGCGCCGACAGCTGTTCTTCCTAGGAAATCACGACCGGGACCCACCCGAACAACAGTGCGTTATCGCCGGAGACGGCACAGACAATAGCCACGGTTCGCGACGTATGCTGACGCTTCGTCGGACCGAAAGTAAGGAGACGACCCGATGATGACCGCATCCAACATGACCAAGTTTGCACTGGTCGGTTTGGTCGCCCTGTCTATGGCCGCCTGCGCCCCGCGCCGTCCGGTGACCGGCGTGACGGACGGGACCGGCGGCCCGGCCGTCGACAATCCCGTCTATCCGGGCCCGGGCACGGGCGGCATCGACGGCGGCAACATCGGATCGGGCGCGCCCGGCTCGGAGCAGGACTTCGTCGTCAACGTCGGCGACCGCATCTATTTCGACCTCGATTCCTTCCAGGTCAGCCCCGAGGCCTATCCGCGCCTCGACGCCCAGGCGTCCTGGCTCAACCGCTATCCGGGCGTCATGGTCCGGATCGAGGGCAATGCCGACGAGCGCGGCACCCGCGAGTACAATCTGGCTCTCGGCGCCCGCCGCGCCGAATCGATCCGCAACTATCTGATCGAACGCGGCGTCTCGGCCGGCCGGATCGACACCATCTCCTTCGGCAAGGAGCGTCCGATCGCCCAGGGTTCGAACGAGGACAGCTGGGCCCGCAACCGTAACGGCCACACGGCCATCGTTTCGGGCACCCAGTAAGCGAGGGCGCTACCGCTCGCGCCGCGGGCGCTCGCTGCTTGAGCGCATCCTAGGGCGCTAACGCTCGGCTCGCGGAGCCTCGCTACTTGAGCGCGTTCTGAGTTCGGTTTTTGGGGGGGCGTTCGCGGTGCGGACGCCCTTTCCTTTTGACCGCTTCCTCGCTGCGCTGCACATAGGGGCCGGGCAGGCGTGGAGGGGGTCATGGTGGATGTCGATGCGGCGGGCGGTCTGGCGACCGGCGGCCTGATCGCCGGGGCGATCGAGAAGCCGGCCGGCAAGGCCGGCGACCACCACGAGGGCGTCTGCAGCGACTGCGGCGAACCCACGGGCGGAAACTTCTGCGCCAACTGCGGCCAGCCGACCCATGTGCACCGTTCGCTGCTGCATCTGGGCGAGGAAGTGCTGCATGGCGTCATGCATTTCGACGCCCGCATCTGGCGCACCCTGCCGCTGCTGATCGCCAATCCCGGGCGGCTGACGCGCGAATGGATCGAGGGCAAGCGGACCCGCTACGTCTCGCCCCTGGCCATCTTCCTGTTCACGATCTTCCTGATGTTCTTTGCCCTCAGCTTCGGCGGCGACCTCATCCCGAGCGAGACGCGGACCCTGGACGAGCGGATCGCCAATGCCGAGACGGCGGTCGCCGAGCTGCGCACCCAGATCACCGAGAACGAGGCGAGCGTCGCGGCGGACGAACCCGGCGCCGAAGGCGTCAAGGCCGGACTGGAGGCCGGACTGACCGCCGCCGAGGCCCAGTTGCGCGCCTTGCAGGAGGCCAAGGCCGAGGGTCCGCGCGCCGATGGCCTTATGCCCGGAAGCTGGCAGGCGAACATGGCCGACATGGCTCACAACGGGAACATCAAGATCGGCTTCGGCGACAAGAAGATGCAGGAGAAGATCCTGCACAAGCTCGCGAACCCTGACCTGGCGGTCTACAAATTCCAGCAGACGACCTACAAGTTCGCCTGGCTGCTCGTGCCCTTCTCCATCCCGTTCGTGTGGCTGCTGTTCGTCTGGAAGCGCGGCTTCACCTGGTATGATCACGGGGTGTTCGTGCTGTACTCCCTGACCTTCATGTCCATCCTGTTCATGGCGCTGGGCGTCGTCGGACGCTTTAACGGATGGTTCGCCGGGTTTCTGGGCACCGTCGGCACCTTCGTCGTGCCGGTCCACATGTTCGCCCAGTTGAAAGGAACCTACGGCCTGTCGATCTGGTCGGCGCTGTGGCGCACAGTGTTCCTGCTGTTCTTCTGCCTGTTCGTTTCGACCCTGTTCGTGATGGCGATCGTGTACCTCGGCTTTGGAACCTGACGCCTTGCGGCGGCCTCAAAACGATGAAAGCTGTAGCGTCATGAAGAGCCTCCTGACCGTTCGCAACATCACCCTGACCGCCGTTGGCCTGGCCCTGATCGGCGGGGCCGTCGTGGCCCAGACCCAGCCCCTGCCGGCGATCCAGTGGGACGTGCGGCGCCTCGACAATCTGGACCGCAATGTGCGCCGTCTGGAGCGGGCGCTGCTGCAGCGGAACAACCAGGTCGGCGAGCCGCTACTGGTCGAATCCGATCCGGAGCTGGTCGCGCTTCAGGGCCGGGTGCAGCAGATGGACCGCCGCCTCCAGGACATGGAAGCGACCGTCCAGCGCGTGAACGGCGATCTGGAGCGGCTGACCTTCCAGCTCGACGAGAGCGACCGCGACAACGCCGCCCTGCGCAGCCGGTTGAACGATGCCGACGGCCGTATCGAGCGGATGGAAGCCGCCGCCGAGGAGGCCCGCGCCGCCGCCGCGGCCGCGGCTGAGGAAGCCGCCCGCGGGCCACGTTCGCCGACCGGGGACGCCGTCTCGGACCTGGCCGCCGCCCGCGCCCTGACCGATCCGGCGGCCCAGCGCGCCGCGCTGGAGGCCGTGGCGAACAATTGGCCCGACACCCCCTCGGGCAAGGAAGCCATCTGGCGCATCGGCGACATCATCCGCGCCTCGGGCGACCATGCCGGCGCGGTGCAGCAGTACGCCACCGCCCTGTCGGGCTGGCCGACCCTGCCGTGGGCGGGAGAGGTGACGCTGAAACTGGCGCGCGGGCTCAACGCCACCAACCGCAATCCGCAGGCCTGTGCGGCTCTGGGCGAATATGCGCGGCGATATGAGCGGACGTCGACGCCCGCCTTGCGCGCCATCGCGACCGAGACCCGGACGCGGGCCGCCTGCCGCTGATTCCCGCCGATGCGGCCGGGCTGGAGGGCCGGGTCGCGGCGCGGCTGGACGCGCGGCTGGAGCGAAACGTCGATCATCCGGTGGCGATCGCCCTGTCGGGCGGCGGCGACTCCATGGCCCTGCTGGAGATCGCGGCCGGCTGGGCGAAGGCCGCCGGGCGGCGGCTGCTGGTGATCACGGTCGATCATGGACTGAACCCCGACAGCCAGGACTGGTCGCGGCGCTGCGAGGCGGCGGCGCGGGCGGTCGGGGCGGACTGGGTCGAACGCCGCTGGGAGGGCGGGAAGCCGAAGACCGGCCGGCCCGCCGCCGCGCGCCGCGCGCGCCACGCCCTGATCGCGGAGGCGGCGCGGGACACGGGGGCGAAGGTGGTGCTGTTCGCCCATACCGCCGATGACATCGCCGAGAGCGACTGGATGCGCGAGCGGGGTTCGACGCTGGGGCGACTGAGGGAGTGGTCGCCTTCGCCGGCGTGGCCGGAGGGGCGGGGGCTGATGCTGCTGCGGCCGATGCTGGGGGAGGGACGGGAGGCGCTGCGGGGTTGGTTGCGGGCGGCGGGGCGGAACTGGATCGAGGATCCGGGGAATGCCGGGTTCGAAAGGGGCAGGGCGCGTGCGGCGCTGAACCCTCTCCCGGCGGGAGAGGGCTTGAGGCTCGCAGAGCGAAGCGCTGCGCGAGGCCAAAAGGGTGAGGGGTGGATCTCACCGGACGCGCACGACCCTCACCCTTTCGCGCAAGGCCGATCGCCTGCGGCTCCCGGGCGCTCAAGCTCTCTCCCACTGGGAGAGGCTTTCGAGGTGAGGCGATCGATCGGGATGAACGATCTGGCCGCAACGCTTCTGTGTGCATCGGGCGGCTCTACGCCTCCGCGCCGGAACAGACTTGATGCGCTCCTCGCGCGCCTGGCCTACGGCGACGACTTCACCGCCACCCTCTCCGGCGCCCGTATCGAGGCGACCGGCGACCGCGTCCTGATCGGCCGGGAGGCCGGCGAGCTGCACCGACGGCCGCCTCCTGACGCCCCTCTCACGGCGGGCTCACCCGTCGTCTGGGACGGCCGTTACGAGATCACCTCCCGCGAGCCCGGCTGGACCGTCACCGCCGCTCTCGGCCGAATGAGCGCCCTGTCGAAGGCGGATCGCGCCCTCGTGAAGACCGTCCCGCCATGGGCGCGCGGGGCCCTGCCGGTCCTGATCCGGGACGGGGGAGATGCGCCGGTTCTTGCATGGCGGGCGGCGGAGGTTCGCAATCTCGCGCCGCGCCGTCTGAGCCTGGCCCAATGGGCGTTCTCGGGCGAAACGACGCAGGAAAGCGACCTCGGTGGAGCCATCCATGGCGAAACGCCGCCGCCTGACCTATTTTGACGACAATGACGCAACACCCTGCCGGCAGCCCTATGCCGACGACGAGGATTTCCAACGATGAACCTGCGTAACCTGGCGATCTGGGGCGTGATCATTCTGGGCCTTCTGGCCGTCTACGCCGCCATCAGCCAGAACGGCGGCGCGACGCTGCCGGGTCAGACCGCAGGCGGTCAGGCTCAGGGCCGCCCGGACCCGATCACCTATTCCGAACTGATTACCGCCGTCGAAGGCCGCCAGATCAAGGCCGTGTCCGTGCGCGGCGATCAGGTCACCGGCACCTATCAGAACAACACCCGCTTCGTGACCACGACCCCCTATCCGAACGAGGCCCTGGTCGAGACCATCCGCGCCTCGGGCGCCGAGGTCGATGTGAAGACCACTCGCCAGTCGTGGTGGCAGGGGCTGCTGGTCGGCCTGCTGCCGATCCTGCTGCTGGTCGGGGTGTGGATCTTCTTCATGCGCCAGATGCAGGGCGGGGCGCGCGGCGCCATGGGCTTCGGCAAGTCCAAGGCCAAGCTGCTGACCGAACACAAGGGTCGCAAGACCTTCGACGACGTCGCCGGCGTGGACGAGGCCAAGGACGAGCTTCAGGAGGTCGTCGACTTCCTGAAGGACCCGGCCAAGTTCCAGCGTCTGGGCGGCAAGATCCCCAAGGGCGCCCTGCTGGTGGGCCCTCCGGGCACCGGCAAGACCCTGCTGGCCCGCGCCGTCGCGGGCGAGGCCGGCGTGCCCTTCTTCTCCATCTCGGGCTCGGACTTCGTCGAGATGTTCGTCGGCGTCGGCGCCAGCCGCGTGCGCGACATGTTCGAACAGGCCAAGAAGAACGCGCCCTGCATCATCTTCATCGACGAGATCGACGCCGTCGGCCGCCACCGCGGCGCCGGCCTCGGCGGCGGCCACGACGAGCGCGAGCAGACGCTGAACCAGCTGCTCGTCGAGATGG
>CAMLNY010000106.1 GCA_946481405.1 uncultured Brevundimonas sp.
CCTGGCCGGTGTATTTCGAGAAGATCATGCCGCCGACGCCGCCCAGCATGCCGCCGATGCCGACGACCGATCCCACCGCCGAGCGGGGAAACACGTCGCCCGGCAGGGCGTAGAGGTTGGCCGAGAAGCCCTGGTGGGCCGCAGTGGCGACGCCGATGATCAGAACGGCCAGCCAGACGTTCGAGGCGAAGGCGGCGCCCATGACCGGCACAGCCAGCAGGGCGCAGATCAGCATGGTGATCTTGCGGGCCTTGTTGATCGTCCAGCCCATCTTCATGAAGTTCGAGGACAGCCAGCCGCCGCCCACCGAACCGACGTCCGACAGCAGATAGATGGCGATCAGCGGCGGACCGAACGACTTCAGATCAAGGCCATAGCGCTTGCCCAGGAAGTCCGGCAGCCAGAACAGGAACATCCACCAGATCGGGTCGATCAGGAATTTGCCGAGGGCGAAGGCCCAGGTCTCCTTGACCGTCAGCAGCTTCAGCCAGCCGATCTTCTCGGCGGGGTCCGGCGCATCCTGTTCGATATAGGCCAGTTCGGTGGCCGACAGCTTCTTCTGATCGCGCGGCTTGCGATAGACGATCAGCCAGATCGGCAGCCAGATCAGGCCCAGGATGCCGGTGATCAGGAACGACATCTGCCAGCCGAAGGCCAGCACCAGGGCCGGAACCAGCAGCGGTGTGACGATGGCGCCGATGTTGGTGCCGGCGTTAAACAGGCCGGTGGCGAGCGCGCGTTCCTTCTTGGGGAACCACTCGGTGACCGCCTTGATGCCGCCCGGGAAGCCGCCGGCCTCGCCGACGCCGAGCAGCATGCGGGCCATGATGAAGTGCGACAGGTCGCGCGCCGCGCCGTGGAAGATGTGGCCCACCTGCCAGATGGCGAAGGCGATGCCCAGACCGAAGCGGGCGCCGATCCTGTCCATGATCCGGCCCCAGATCGCGTAGAACAGGGCGTAGGTCGCCTGGAACCAGAAGACGATGTCGGCATAGTCCGTCTCGGACCAGCCGAACTCCGTCGACAGGGTCGGCTTCAGCACGCCGATCATCTGACGGTCGACGTAGTTGATGACCATGGCGGCGAACAGCAGCCACATCACCAGCCAGCGGTATTTGCCGGGTGATGGAGCCTTGATGCTGATGGGCTCCCTTGCGGCGCCCCCGGTCGTATCGGTCATGGACCCGTCCCTCCTCGTTTGCGCCCGACCCGTCTTGTCACCCGAGGGCGCGACGGGTTCCGGCTGTCACTGACTACCTAGGCCCCGGCCCTCACGACCGAGCAATGAATTTCGCCGACGCCCGAGAAGGCGCAGACGGCCTGAGCTCCAGCATGGACCCGATGGACGCCGGTGACGGCGCCGGTTGAAACCAGCGTCCCCTCCGTGGCGGGACGGCCGCGGCGCGCCAGATTCTCGAGCAGGAACCGCACCGATTCCAGAATGCCGCGCGGGATGGAATTCGCCGTGCCCGTGCCGATCACCTGGCCGTCGACGCGGGTCTCGACCTCGATGCCGTCCAGACGCGCGGCCCAGTCCTCGATCTCCTCGCCCAGGATCAGGCCGCCGTTGTTGCCGAAGTCGGAGGCGACCACAGCCGAGCCGAGGTCGTTGATGGTGGTCAGCGGGCTGCCGGCCAGTTCGACGCCGATATGGAGGGCGGCGACGGCGGTGGTCGCTTCTTCCAGCGTCCAGTCCAGCTTGTCAGGGTCGACGGGGCCCATGCGGGCGACGAACTCGGCCTCGACGGCGGCGAACCCGCCCTCGATCTCCGGCAGGGGCGTCGGCTCGGCCGACGGGGTCCAGAGATTCTGGCGGAAGATGGGACCGGCCAGACGGTGGGTGCCCAGTGTCGGCTGCTGCGGAGGGGGGACCATGCCGACCTTCCAGCCGACGATCTCGTCGGGGAACAGGCCGATGGCGATTTCCTGCGTCGCATAGGCCGTGGCCATGTCGAGCGGGATACGGCCCGGATAGTCAGCCATGCCGGTCTTCGAAAGGCGCGCCTCGACGAAGCGTGCGGCGATGTCCGCGACGCCGTCGTTCAGGCTGTGGGCGTCCGCCGCGCTCACGCCGCGACCGCCGAATGATGTTGAGTGCCCGTCACGCGCCGCCCCGATATCATATGCCAGATGCCGATCTTGTCGTCGGTGGAAGATGATTGAAGGGGAAGGAAACCGGTGTCAACGCTCTTGCGGACATCGGTGTCATCACAAACCGTGGCCATGGCGTCGGGGAAGGAGCGGTTGTAAGGCTGGACGGCTCACAGCAAGAGGTCGAGCTTGACCGACGACGAACCGACATCCGCACGCAGCGGGATCAAGCCCGGAAAGCGGCCGACGATCAACGACGTGGCGCGCATCGCGGCGGTTTCCAAGAAGACGGTCTCGCGGGTGATCAACCAATCCCCGTTCGTGCGCGAGGAGACCCGCGTCCGCGTCAACGCGGTGATCGAGGAACTGGGCTTCACCCCGGACGCCCAGGCGCGGGGTCTGGCCTTCCGCCGCTCATTCCTCGTCGGGCTGATCTACGACAACCCCAGCCCGAACTATGTCGTGAACATGCAGCAGGGGGTTCTGGACGCGCTGCGCGGGTCGGGGCTTGAACTGGTCGTGCACCCCTGCGTGCGATCCTCCGACACCCTGGTCGCCGACATCCGCGCCTTCGTGGAGCGCCAGAAGCTGTTCGGCGTGATTCTGCCCCCGTCGATGTCGGAGGACGAGCGGGTGATCGAGGTCCTGCGCGACCTCGACTGTCCCTATGTGCGAATCGCCTCGGTGTCGCTGGACGAGCCGGGCGCCATGCTGGTGACCAACGACCATCTGGGCGCGGCGGAGGCCGGACGGCATCTGGCCGATCTGGGCCACAGCCGGATCGGCTTCATCTCGGGCCCCGCCCTGTTCCGCTCCAGTGCGGTGCGCGGCGGCGGCTTCCGCGAGGCTCTGGCCGAAAAGGGACTGACGCTGGACGACCGCTATGTGGCCGTCGGCGCCTATACGTTCGAATCGGGGGTGGAGGCGGCGAAGACCCTGCTGGCGCTCGACCCGCCGCCGACCGCCATCTTCACCGGCAACGACGAAATGGCGCTGGGCGTGTTCAAGGTCGCGCGCGACATGGGTCTGGAGATTCCGCGGGATCTGTCGGTCGTCGGCTATGACGATCTGCCGATGGCGTCGCGGGTCTGGCCGAACCTGACCTCGGTGCGCCTGCCGATCCGGGACATGGGCCGGATGGCGGCCGAGAAGCTGCTGGCGCCGATGCGGGGGCTGGACCCCGCGAAACTGAACCAGCCGGAAGTGCGACCCTCGCTGGTCGTTCGGGATTCGGCGAAGGCCCTCTGAAGCCACTGAGGCGGCCCTTTCAGGCCGCCTCCCGGTCCGTGGCTTAGGCCGGCTCGGCGACCTTCGCGCCGACCAGGCCCTTGATGTAGTCGCGGATGCCCGCGTCCGTGGCGTTGGCGAAGAAGTACTCCTGGAACTTCTCGCCGGCGACCGCCGCCTTCAGCAGGTCTTGGTCGACGGTCTTCAGCACCGTCAGCATGTCGTGGCAGGTCACGGCCTTCAGTTGCTTCAGGATGCCGCGGTTCCTGGCCATGATCTCGGCGCGCTCCTTCGGATAGCCGAGGCCGCGCTCGCCTTCGAAGAGCTTGCGATAGACGTCCTGCAGGTTCAGCTCGGCGGCCCAGCCGAAGCCCTTGGCGTAGGGCATGGAGATGGCGTTGCCGTCGTTGATCTGGCCGAACAGGAAGGCGTCGGTCGGGTCGATGACCAGACCGCAGAAGACGCCCGGCATCGAGTTGCAGGCGAGCATCGAGCCCATGCCCGTGCCGCAGCCCGTGACGACGAAGTCGGCGGCGCCCGAGTTCAGCAGGATGCCGGCCAGCAGGCCGTTCATCACATAGGTCAGCGAGGCTTTGTCCTCGGCCGTGTACATGCCGTAGTTGAAGACCTCATGGCCGAGCGGCGTGGCCACGGCGGTCAGGGCGTCGTGGATGATCGCGTTCTTCGCGGCCTGGCTGTTTTCGGTGATCAGGGCGATTTTCATGGGCGTCCTCTCGGGGAGACTTCGGGGTTGTGGCGAGGGCTTTACCCCTTCGCGTCCTCATTTGCATCTGGTTTTGACACCGGTTACCAAGCACCGCAAACGCCGGTGGGAGGATCGCCGCATGTATCGCAAGACTTATCACGCCACCCACCCGGATTCGATGGCGGGCGCCTCGAATGACGATCTGCGCGACCGGTACCTGATCACCGACCTGTTCGCGCCGGGCGAGGTGCGGCTGAACTACACCCACTACGAGCGGATGGTGATCGGCGGCGTCGAGCCCGGCGCGGGCGCGGTCAGCCTGCCGAAACAGACCGAGCCGGCCTCGGCGGCGGGCCAGCCTTACCTCGAGCGGCGCGAGATGGGCGTCATCAACGTCGGTCAGGCCGACGGCGTCATCACAGTCGACGGCCAGCGCCTGACCCTGAAGCCCAAGGACGGGCTCTACATCCCGATGGGTTCGGCGGACGTCAGCTTCGAGGGCGCGACGCGCTTCTATGTGGTCTCGACCCCGGCCCATGCGGCCCACCCGCTGACCCTGATCCCCCAGGGTCAGGCGACGTCGATGGAGCGCGGTGCGCTGGAGACGTCGAACGAGCGGACCATCTACCAGTACATCGTGGCGGGGACCGTAAAGTCCTGCCAGCTGGCCCTGGGCCTGACGATCCTGAAGCCGGGCAGCGTCTGGAACACCATGCCGCCCCACACCCACGACCGTCGGTCCGAGGCCTATTTCTATTTCGAGCTGGGCGAGGCCAACCGGATGTTTCATTTCATGGGCGAGCCGGACAAGGTGCGCCAGATCGTCATGGCCGATTCCGAAGCCGTGGTCAGCCCCCCGTGGTCGATCCACATGGGGGCGGGCACCTCGAACTACGCCTTCATCTGGGCGATGGGCGGCGAGAACATCGACTATACCGACATGGACGTCCTCGACGTCAGCCAACTGAAGTAGGACATCATGGCCAATCCATTCAGCCTGCAAGGCAAGGTCGCTGTCGTCACGGGCGGCAACACCGGCATCGGTCAGGGCATCGCCCTGGCGCTGGCCGACGCCGGCGCCTCGATCGTCTCGGTCGCCCGCCGTCCGTCGGACGAGACCGTCGGCCAGGTTCTGGCCAAGGGGGTCAAGGCCATCTCGATCCAGGCCGACCTCGGCTCCATGGAGCCGATCGACCGCATCGTGAAGGAGGCCACGGATGGCCTCGGCCCCATCGACATTCTGGTCAACAACGCCGGCATCATCCGCCGCGCCGACGCCGTGGACTTCACCGAACAGGACTGGGACGACGTCATGAACGTCAACCTGAAGTCGGTCTTCTTCCTGTCCCAGGCCGTGGTCCGCGACATGATCGCCGGCGACCGTCGCGGGAAGATCATCAACACCGCCTCCATGCTGTCCTATCAGGGCGGGATCCGGGTGCCGTCCTACACCTCGTCCAAGTCGGGCGTCGCGGGTCTGACCAAGCTGATGGCCAATGAGTGGGCGAAGCACGGCATCAACGCCAACGCCATCGCCCCCGGCTATTTCGCCACCGACAACACCCAGGCCCTGCAGGACGACCCGGTCCGGTCGAAGGAAATCCTCAGCCGCATCCCGGCCGGGCGCT
>CAMLNY010000107.1 GCA_946481405.1 uncultured Brevundimonas sp.
GACCGTTTGAGCGGGCTGGCCGCGATCTGGCGAAAGGTCCGCCCCGAGGGCCTCACGGCCTGGATGGCGCGGCGGACCCTGACCCAGCTCGCCTCCGGCCTGGCCATTCTCGCGGCCGTCGCCCTGACCGGATCGCTGATCGTTACGGGGCAGGCGGCGCGGCTGGACCAGCGCCAGCAGGCCGCGCTTCTGGCGCTGGCCGATTTTGGCGCCATGGCCTCCAAACTTCCGGCCGACACCTCCATGGACGCACCGTCCATGACCGAGGGCGATGCGGCCTATATGTCCGCCTTCCTCAGCGCCTTCCAGGACGGGCCGACGCGGAATGTCACCACCCTGGAGCAGACCTGCCGCACGGGTCAGGGCGGGGCCGGGGTGCGGTTCATCCGGGCGCCGGTCGGCAAGCCCGCCGGCCTGCTGGCGCTGGAGACGGCGCGGGCCGAGAGGCTGCCCCGCCTTGGTGAAGGGGTCTTCCTGATCCGGTTGGAGCCCGGCCAGCTGTGCCCGACCCGGAGCGTCGAGGTCATCGTGGTCAAGCGGCCGATCGGGTCCCTGTCGATCGTCGTGGGGCGGATCGTCGATCCGTCCGGCGTGGCCTGGCGCTGGGCCGTTCTGGCGGTCGCCATGACCGGGGCCCTGATCCTGGTCTCGGGGTTGACGGCGGCGCTGTTCGCGCGTCAGCGCCTGACCAGCGCCATCGGCGAAGTCAGTTCGGTGCTGGACCGGGCGGCGCTGGGCGACTTCTCGCGCCGGGCGCCCGACGTCGCCGTGGCGCCGGAACTGACCCAGTTGTCCAATCAGGTGAACAAGACGCTGGACCGGCTGGAGGAGCTGCTGAGCTGGCTGCGCGATTCCGCCGACCAGCTGGCCCACGATTTCCGCACGCCGCTGGCTCGCGCCTCGGCCCGTCTGGACAAGCTGATGGAGACCCAGGATCCGGCCGAACGGAAGAAGCTGGGCGAGGCCGTGGGCCGCGATATAGCCGAGATCACCCGGGCGATGAACGAGGCCATGGCGCTGCGCGACGGCGAGGCCTGGCTGTTCGAGAGCGTGCGGCTGGACGTGCTGGCAGAGGCGGCGGTCGAGTTGTACCAGCCCATCGCCGATGCGCGGGAGATCACGATCCGGGCCGAGGGGGAGCCGGTCTCGGTGCTGGGCGTGCGCTCCCTGCTGCAGCGGGCGGTGGCCAATCTGGTCGACAACGCGGTGAAATTCTCGCCCGACGGCGGGATCGTCACCCTGCGCGCCTGGGACGCCGAGGACGGCCCCGCCCTGTCGGTTTCCGATCAGGGTCCGGGCATGCCGGGCGGCCAGCCGGCGGCCCCCCGCAGCAAGGACAGCCACGGCATGGGACTGGCCTTCGTGCGCGCCATCCTGCGGCGCCACGGCGGCCGGATGACGATTGATGACGCGCGGCCGGGAGCCATCGTCACGGCGCGGTTCTCACGCTAGGGTCCGATCGAAAACTGGGGATCCTTCGATGACGCGCCTCCGCCTTCTGACCGGTTCGGCTCTCGCCCTGACGTTGCTGGGAGCCGTCGCGGGCGTCGCCCAGGCCCAGACGTCGCCGGATTTCCCCCTGCCCTATGACGCCCGTCGCGGGGTGTTCAGCTTCGCCACCGGGCTGGAGCGGTCGCTGCCCGCCGTGGTGCAGGTGACGACCCTCGGCATGTCGGCCGGGCCGACCACCGGCGAGACGGAGCCGACCCCGGTCTCCAGCGGATCGGGCGTCATCATCGACGCCGCCAACGGCATCATCGTCACCAACCACCACGTCATCGAGGACGGCCAGAAGTTCCGCGTCGACATGACCGACGGCCGGCTGGTCGACGCCACCCTGATCGGGTCGGACAAGGCGACCGACATCGCGGTTCTGCAGAT
Organism: uncultured Brevundimonas sp.; assembly: GCA_946481405.1. Next base: position 1,882 of record CAMLNY010000107.1, read on the forward strand.
CAGCGCCACGGGCCTGTCGCAGGTGGAAACGGTGGATTCGGACACCCTGCGCACCGGCGACCTTGCCTTCGCGGTCGGCTATCCGCTGGGCCTCGACCAGACCCTGACCATGGGGGTGATCTCGGGTCTGGGACGGTCGGGCATGGGCGATGCGGTCGAGGACTATATCCAGACCGACGCGGCCGTGAACTCGGGCAACTCGGGCGGGCCGCTGCTGGACAGCCGCGGCCGGCTGATCGGCATCAACACCTCGATCCTGTCGGGCGGGATCGACGGCGGCAACGACGGCATCGCCTTCGCCGTCCCGACCCGCATCCTCCTGTTCGTGGTCGAGCAGCTGCGCGCCCACGGCGAGGTGACGCGCGGCCGGATCGGTGCGACCCTGGGCTCGCTGAATGCAGAGCGGGCGGTGGAAGCCGGCCTCGGCTTCGTGCGCGGCGCGATCGTTGAAGACGTCCTGCCGGGTTCCCCGGCCGAGCGCGCCGGGCTGCAACGCGGCGACATCATCACCCGCATCCAGAATCGCCCGGTGGCCAACGCCGGCTCGGTGCAGGCCACGGTCGGCATCGCCGCCCCTGGCACGCCGATCACCCTGGTCTATCTGCGCAACGGGCACGAGGCGACGACGCGGCTGAACGTCGAGGTGCTGTCGACCGATCCGGTCCAGGTCGGGTCGACCTCGCTTCAGGCCTACGGCGCCAACTTCCGCGACCTGAAGCCGTCCGACGGCATCGGGGCGCCCGGCGTGCTGGTGGTCGCGGTCGAGGGCGGTTCGCCCGCGGCCCAGCAGGACCTGCGCGCCGGAGATCTGGTCACGGGCGCCAACGGCATGGCAGTGCTGAGCTTCTCCGAACTGGGCCGCGCGCTCGGCTCTGGCGACGGCGCGACCTTCACGGTCCAGCGCGGCGGCGAGGACGAAAGCATCGAGATCGTCATCCCCGGCGCGAACTGAAATCGGGCGGCCTCAGAGCCGCCCTTCGTCGCACTCCCTACCGCGCTCAAGCAGCGAGGCTCCGCGAGCCGAGCGATAGCGCCCAGAAAGAACGGACGCCTTCGGCGTGCTGCAGACAGCAAAACGCCCGCCGTGCCGGAGGGGGAGGGAGGCAGGCGGGCGTCTCGCTTTGGAGGAAGCGTCGGCCTGGCGAAGCCACTGCGGCAACATCCAGGGGGGCTGGGGGGGCTGTTCAGGATCCGGGACGCTTCCGAACTCCGTCAGGCCGACGGTCACTGTTTCGCGTCCCAACCGGGCCGACGAAGGACCGAAACGGGGCCATTTCGTGTCGCCGTCATTTTTCCGGCTCCGGCTGTCACCAAGGCCCGCTGGCGTTTGCTGAAGGGCCGCCTAGATTGGTCGGAATGACCTTCGACCCCACAACGCCTCCGCTCGGCGACGTCTTCTTCGACAGGCGCGAGCTGGACCAGATCCTGCGCGTCTACGGGCGGATGGTGGCCTTGGGGGAGTGGCGCGACTACGCCATGGTCGGGGGCAAGGACGCGGCCGAGTTCGCCGTCTTCCGCCGCTCGGGCGACGCCCCGGCCTATCGCATCGAGAAGCGTCCCGCGCTGCAGACCCGTCAGGGCCAGTGGTCCGTGGTCGGCGACGGTGGCGTGATCCTGAAACGCGGCCGCGATCTGGCGCAGGTCCTGCGCGTCTTCGACAGCCGCAAATTTCAGGTGGTGGAATAGAAAAAGGGCCCCGGCGTTTCCACCGGGGCCCTTCGATCTTTCAGCCTTGGGGGGCCTAGTTCCGGTTGCCGCCCATGAAGGCCAGCAGGAACTGGAACAGGTTCACAAAGTTGATGAACAGGCTCAGGGCGCCGAAGCCCGTGGCCACGCCCATGGCCTGCTGGTTTCCGCCCAGGGCGTAGTAGGTCATCTTCAGGCGCTGGGTGTCGTAGGCGATCAGGCCCGCGAAGATCAGCACGCCCAGACCCGAAATGATCAGGTAGAGGGTGCCCGACTGCATGAACATGTTCACGATCGAGGCGATGATCAGGCCGATCACGCCCATGATCAGGAACGACCCCATGCCCGTCAGGTCCTTCTTCGTCGTATAGCCCACGAGGCTCAGCGCGCCGAAGGAAGCGGCCGTGACGAAGAAGGTCGAGGCCAGGGACCCGCCGGTGTAGCGCAGGAACAGGATGCCCAGGCCCGCGCCGATCGAGGCGACCACGGCCCAATAGAGCATGTTCACACCGCGCGCCGTGGGGTTCTTCATAAAGAACATCGAACCGAACAGCAGCACCAGCGGCAGGAACTGGACGACCATGCCCAGCACCGTCATGCCGATGCGGCCATCAGCGGTCTGGAAGAACAGCAGGCGCTGCACTTCGACCACATTGCCGGTGGCGTAGGCGAGGGCGCCCGCGACCACGAGGCCGAGGGCGAGTTTGTTGTAGACGCCCAGCATGAAGCTGCGCAGGCCCGCGTCCACGGCCATGTCGGCCTTGGCCGGAGCCGGCGTCGAGTAGCCGTTTCTGAAGTCGCTCATCGCGAGTGTCTTCTCCATAAAGGCGACAGGAAACACCCTGCGCCGAAGCCTGAAATATCGGGGTCCGGCCCCACCCGTGCAAGGGATGGATCGCCGCAGGGGTTCCGCCGGCTTCCCGCAATGACCGGCGACCGCTACGAACGGTCGCATGCTCCGTCTGTTCACAGCCCTGCCCGTCCCGTTCGACGTCGCCGAGACGCTGGGCCGACGCCAGACCGGCCTGCCCGGCGCGAAGTGGCGCGGACCGGAGCACCTGCATGTGACCCTCGCCTTCTACGGCGAGGTCGATGAGCGGACTGCAGAAGACCTGGCCGCCGAACTGGCGCGCATTCCGAGCGGTGGGTTCGAGATCGAGCTGAAGGGGGTCGGCGCCTTCGGCGACGCCCATCGCAGCCACACCCTGTGGGCCGGGCTGGAGCCGAACGAGAAACTCAATGTGCTGGCCGGTCGCTGCCGGTCGGCCGCGGAGCGGGCGGGGATCCGGATGGAGCCACGCGTTTATCGCCCGCATGTCACGCTGGCCTATCTGAAGACCCAGACCAATCCGGACCGCATCGGGGCCTGGATTTCCAACCACAACCTGCTGCATTCGCCGCCGATCCGGGTCGACCGGTTCGGTCTTTATTCCAGCGTCCTGACCGACGGCGGCAGCTTCTACGAACTGGAACGGGAGTATCTGTTGTGATCGCACCGGGTCCCACGATCGAGACGAAGCGGTTGATCCTGCGCCCCACAGCGACGGAGGACTTTCCGCGCTGGGCCGAGTCCATGGCGCACGAGAGCGCCAAATTTATCGGCGGACCCATGCCGCCCGAGACGGCCTGGCGCGGCTTCATGACCATGGCCGGGGCCTGGGCCCTGAGCGGGGTCGCCATGTTCTCCCTGATCGAGCGGGACACCGGGCGATGGCTGGGCCGGATCGGACCGTGGACGCCTCTGGGCTGGCCAGGGACAGAGGTGGGCTGGGGCCTGCATCCGGACGCGCAGGGGAAGGGTTATGGCGTCGAGGCCGCGGCCGCGGCCCTGGACTACGCCTTCGACGTTCTGGGCTGGAGCGAGGTCATCCACTGCATCGACCCCGACAACCGCCCGTCGCGGAAGCTGGCGGAGGCTCTGGGCTCGACGAACCTCGGCCCGACGCAGTTGCCGCCGCCGTTCGACACGGTGCGTGTGGATCGCTGGGGCCAGTCGAAGGCCGAGTGGGCGAGGAACCGCGAACGCTTCGCTTGAAGCCGGAACACAACCGGAACATAGTGGGCGCATGCCCGCGGCCGCCGT
>CAMLNY010000108.1 GCA_946481405.1 uncultured Brevundimonas sp.
TCGCCCTTGTCCAGGGAACTGATCGCGTTCATCGACTCCTCGTCCAGCTCGAAGTCGAAGAGCGCGAAGTTCTCCCGTACGCGCGCCTCGGTTTTGGATTTGGGGAAGATGATGTCGCCGCGCTGGATGCCGGGTCCCTGCGCGGCGCCCGGATCGGCGTCATGCGCTTCATGGCCGAGAACTTCTCCGACGACACCAAGGTGGCATTCGAGCGCTCGCTGCAGGCCATGCGCGACGCCGGCGCCGAGCTGGTCGAAATCACCGAGGGGCCGGACATGCGCGCCATCGGCGGGGCGCAGCTGACCGTGCTGCTGACCGAGCTGAAGGTCGACCTGAACGCCTATCTGGCCTCGACCGACCCGGCGCAGGTGCCGACGCGCACCCTGGCCGACGTCATCGCCTTCAACGCCGCCGAGCCGCGCGAGACCGTGCTGTTCGGACAGGAGCTGTTCGAACGGGCCGAGGCCACCGGCGGCCTGGAAGACCCTGCCTATGTCGAGGCGCGGGCGACTTCCTTGCGCCTGTCCGGCGTCGAGGGCATCGACAAAATGATGGCGGACAACGACGTCGTCGCCCTCGTCTCGCCGACCACCTCGCGCGCCTGGACCAACGACCGCGACGACGACGACAACGGGCAGGGCTCCTCCAGCACCCTGGCCGCCGTCGCCGGCTATCCGCACCTGACCGTGCCGATGGGGATGGACCGCGGCATGCCGGTCGGCATCAGCTTCATCGCCGGGAAGTGGCAGGACGCGACGGTGCTGTCCCTGGGCTATGCAGCGGACGCACGCGCGGGTGAGGCTGGAGAGCGCGAACTAAGCGCTATCGCGCGAAGTAGACGCCCACGACGATCCGACGGTTCAGGGGCTCGGCGCTGTTGGGGGGAGTGGGGCGGGCCAGATTCGTGCCGCCCCGCCCGTCCATCACGATGACGTCTCCCGAAAGACCCAGTTGGACGAGCTCGCTGGCCAGAGCCTGGGCTCTTCGGCGGCTGAGCTCATCGGAAAACTCGACGGCTTCCGAAGTGTCCATATAACCAGCGATGAAAATCCGGGAGACGGGTTTGCCACTGGCCAGCGCATAGGCTGCGACTTCTCTGGCCAGCCGGTAGCCCCCGGGCGGCAATTCGGCCCGTCCGTAGTCGAAATAGGCGACGAACTCGTGCGCAGACGCCGGGCCCGCGATGACGGAGACGGCCGCAGCCGTAAGAAGGAGCGTTCTCATTCAGACCTCCGGGGGCTCCTGATGGGCGCCGCTCTAGATCAATGCCTACCACGTCGGCGACGTCTTGCCGACATAGGAACCAGCCTCCAAGCGTGACCGTTGCGGCCAGATGAAAAGCGACGAGAAGCGGGACCAGGCGGCCGGACCCAACATTGGCAAGCTTGGCATGAGCGCCAAGGCGTTCGCGTGAGCGATCTCATCGCCAACGCCTTCGGAACTGCGGCCGCCCTGTGCTCGATCACCAGCTTCGCGCCGCAGATGATCAAGATCTGGAAGGAACGGGACGCCTCGTCGGTGTCGCTGAAGACCTACTCGCTGACGGTCACCTGCTTTGTGCTCTGGGTGGTCTATGGCGTGCTGACCAAGGCCTGGCCCGTGACCTTCGCCAACTCCGCCGCCCTGATCATGGCGGCCGGGGTGCTGACGATGAAGTGGCGCTTCCGGGACGGCGATCCGAAGGCCTAGGTCGCCAGACTGTTCAGCCAGTCCTCGAGGTTGGTGTAGCCGTCGCCGTTCCTGTCGGCCGGGCCGTCGGCGGTAGCGGGGTCGAGGCCATGGGCGGTCTCCCAGTCGTCGGGCATGCCGTCGCCGTCGGTGTCGGTCCAGGGCGTTCCAGGGGCGAGCTCCGGCCAGCCTCCGACCTCGGTTTGGGAGTTGATGATCCGGCCCGTGCCGTCCGCGACGCCCGCCAGGATGCGCGTGTCGACCGCACCCTCCGCGACGAAGAGGTTGACGCCATGCACGGGCGCGTCGTCGCCGGTGACCGGGGCCCATGGATCGGCCGGTACCGCCCCGTCGATGCTGTTGCCCTCGAACCAGGCGTGGGCGGCCGGGGATTCCTCCTCGAAGATCACCGCCCCGGTCGAATCCGGGCCGCGTTTGTAGGCGTTGGCGACGAAGGCATAGGTCGAGACAGTCGCCGGATCGCCGTCGGAATTATAGCCCGCGTGCCCCTGACCCCAGTCATAGAAGACGTTGTTCGTAAACTCGAAATACGGCCCGACCGGATCAACGTCCGGCGTCAGATAATTGCCCGGCCGGGGCATACGCGCGCGGTGAGCGGCCCACAGATTGTGGTGAAAGGTGAAGCGGGCCCCGCGATTGCCGCGCACCAGCGAGCCATAGCCGTGGTCGCCCTTGGAATGGGTCGACAGGTTCAGGCTCTCGGCGATGATCGACCACTGGACCGTGACGGCGTCGATGACCCGATCCCGGCTGCCGATCGACAGGGTCTCGTCCACCGACCAGGAAGCCGAGACGTGGTCGAGGATGATCCTTTGACCGCGATCGATGGTTACGGCGTCGGTCTCGACGCCGTCCTCATCGCCGAGCCGCGACCGAATGTAGCGGATGACCACGTCGTCGGCCGAAATCAGCAGCGGCTGACCGCGCAGGGTGATCCCGCCGCCGGGCGCCGTCTGCCCCGCGATGGTGATCCTCGGCTCGCGAATCCGCAGCGGCGTAGCCAGCCGGATCGCGCCGCCGACATCGAAAACGACCGTGCGCGGACCGTCCGTTTCGACCGCGGCACGTAGGGATCCCGGGCCCGAATCGTTCAGATTGGTGACGCGAACAACGGCTCCGCCGCGCCCGCCCAGGCTGACGGCGCCGGCTCCCAGAGCGCCCGGAAAGGCGACGATTTCCGCTGGCTCGGCAGACCGAGTCGCGCCCGCGCTGGCGCAGCCCGGCGCTGTGGCCAGAATGACAGCCGACAGCGCAGCTTGGACGAGACGGGTTGCAAGAGGGGCGGTCATCAGGCTAGCTTCTCGTTGATACCGGTGTCAGCCCCGTTCTCGGTCGCAAATGATACCGGTGTCAATCGGTCACGGGGAAGGCTCCGGACCGATCAATAACAGATCGGCGACAAGCCGGCGTCATGACATTCCTTGGGAGGAGGCACTATGTATCAGTATCGCAAGGGGCGCCGGTGCGCGCTCCGTCAAGGGCTCGTGGCCGGTGTGTCCGGTCTCGCCATCGCCGTCACCGTGGGGGCCGCAGCCGCCGCCGCACAAACCGCACCCGCACAGGATGACGAGGCCACCCAGGTCGATGAGATCGTCGTTACCGGCTTCCGCGCCTCGCTGGACGCGGCCCTGGGCATCAAGCGTCGCGAAGCCGGCGTAGTCGACGCCATCGTCGCCGAGGACATCGCCGACTTCCCTGACCTGAACCTGGCCGAAGCGGTCCAGCGAATCCCGGGCGTCTCGATCGACCGTGACGCCGGCGAAGGCCGCTCGCTGACGGTTCGCGGCCTGTCGTCGGACTTCACCCGCACCCGCATCAACGGCATGGAAGCCCAGGCCACCACCGGCGGCACCGATTCCTCGGGCGGCGCCAACCGTGGCCGAGGCTTCGATTTCAACGTCTTCGCGTCGGAACTCTTCAACTCGATCACGGTGCGCAAGACCGCCGCCGCCGAGACCGAGGAAGGCTCGCTGGGCGCCACCATCGACCTGCAGGCCACGCGCCCGTTCGACTATGACGGCTTCACCCTCGCGGCCTCGGTCCAGGGCGGCTGGAACGACCTGTCTGAGACGACCAATCCGCGCGGCGCGCTCTTGCTGTCCAACACCTGGAACGACGGCATGTTCGGCGCCCTGGTGTCGGTCGCCTACTCCGAGCGCGATCTGTGGGAAGAGGGCTTCTCCTCGGTGCGCTGGGCTCCGGCCGCCGCGCCCGGCACGTCGAACTCGGGCGGCTTCTGCTCGCCGATCGGCGTGACGCCCCAGAACCCGTCCAACTCCACCGCCAACGGCACCACGGCCACGACCTGCGCCACCGGCGTGAACCGCCCGGCCAACACCGCCGACAACATCGCGGCCTACAACACCGCCAACCAGGCGGGCGTCTTCATTCCGCGGCTGCCGCGCTACGGTCGCCTGACCCATCATCAGGAGCGTCTGGGCGTCACGGGCTCGTTCCAGTTCAAGCCGGACGACCAGACCGTCGCCAGCCTGGACATCCTGTATTCAAAGCTGGACGCGACGCGTCAGGAAGACTTCCTGGAAGCCCTGTCCTTCAGCCGTAACGCCGCCGCCGGCGGCCAGACCCAGATCGCGGTCCGTCAGGCCGCCGTCGAGAACAACGCCCTGGTCTATGGCGTGTTCGACAACGTCGATATCCGCTCTGAGCAACGCTACGACGAGCTGTCGACCGAGTTCACCCAGGTCAGCTTCACCCTGGAGCGCGACTTCACCGACACCTTGCGAGGCAAGTTCTACATCGGTCGGGCCCAGTCGGAGTTCGCCAACCCGATCCAGACGACGGTCACCCTCGATCGCCAGAACACCCAGGGCTATTCGTTCGACTTCCGCAACAACCCGAACACCCCGGTTATCAACTATGGCTTCGACGTCGCCAACCCGGCCAACTGGTCGTGGCGCGACGTGAACCTCGGCACGAGCCTCGCCGCCCTGCCGCGTTCGGAGATCCGCCTGCGCCCCAATGGCGTGGATACGACCTTCGAGGCCGTCTACGGCGACGTCGAATGGGACGCGAGCGACTGGCTGACCCTGAAAGCCGGACTGAACGGCAAGACCTATCTGTCGGATTCCTATGAGTTCCGTCGCGCCGACGAGACGGTGGTCCCGGCCCTGCCGGCGGGCACGACTGTCGCGGCGATCAGCAACCTGCTGACCGGCTTCGGCGCCGACCTGATCCCCGGCGGCACGCCGTCGTCGTGGGTCCGCCCCAACCTCGACGCCGTCGCCAGCCTGTTCAACATCTACTGCAACTGCAACACGGGTGTCGCGGGCGGGGACTTCACCCTGACCAGCATCACCAACGGCAATGCGCGGGGCGGCAACCGCACGATCGAGGAAAACGACTTCGCCTACTATGTCCAGGCGGACTTCAACATCGACGTCGGCAACATTCCGGTGCGCGGCAACGTCGGCGTGCGCCGGGCCTATACCGAGCTGATCGCCGAGGGGTACTCCTCGACCGGCGGCGGATCGCGCGTCCGTGGCGAGAACACCTATGACGACACCCTGCCGTCGCTGAACCTGGCGATTGAGCCGATGGAGGACCTGATCGTCCGTTTCGGCGCGGCCAAGGTCATGGCCCGTCCGCAGATCGGCAATACCCTGGCCGGGACCAACTACCTGGTGCCGACGACCTCGTTGTCGACCCAGGGCACCAACTTCACCGCCTCGATTGGCAACGTGAATCTGGAGCCGTTCCGCGCCAAGACCTACGACCTCAGCGTCGAATGGTATTTCGCGCCGGAAAGCCTTCTGTCCTTCGCCTACTTCTACAAGGACATCGACACCTATATTCAGATCATCCGTCAGGACCTGCCCTATTCGGCTCTGACCGCCCTGAATCCGTCGGCGTTCGACCCGGCCTTCTGCACCGGCACCTGCTCCTCGACCTCGATCTTCCAGCTGACGTCCGCGGTGAACACCGAAGGCGGACCGCTGA
>CAMLNY010000109.1 GCA_946481405.1 uncultured Brevundimonas sp.
ACGCGGAAGACGATGGCCTTCACCGAGTCGTCCTCGATGGCGTCATAGAGGGCCTCGGCCGTAACGTCGGAGTGGATGGACGATCCGCCGCCGAAGCCCGAGCTGCCGCCCGCCCCGGTCATGATCGCGCCCTCGCCGCCGACGATGGCGATAGCGTCGCGACCCGAGCCCATCCGCTCGCCCTGGGACGAGGCGTAGATGGAGAATTCGATGATGTCGGCGCCGCGTCCGGCCCGGCGCTTCGCCTCGGCCTCGGCCTCCTCGACCTGGCCGAGCTTGTCGACCAGTTTGAGCTGAACCGCCTGGGCCGCCGAATAGGGGCCGGCCTCGATGGTCGTCTTCAGGGCGGCGGCCGGGACCTTGCGGTCGAAGGCGGCGTTGGCGAGGGCCGAGTCGTAGATCGACGTCATCCAGGCCGTCATCGCCTCGCGGTGCGGGCCGGTGTAGTCCGATTGGGTGTATTCGTTGACAGCGTTCTTGTACTCATAGCGCTGCTCGAACTCGGCGCGGACGCCGTATTTCTCGAACGCCCGGCCCAGGAAGACGCTGTCGGCCGAGAAGCCCGTGGCCTGGAAGTTGGCCGTGTTCTGCATCCACAGCTCGGACGCCGAGGCCCCGACCATATAGCTGGAGATCACCGTGCCGACGGGCATGAAGCCCTGCGAATGGGCGATGACCGGCTTGCCCGCGGCGCGGAAGCGACGGATCGCCTGACGGATCTCGTCGGCGGCGGCGGGCGACAGGCCCGCTTCCGGCAGACGGACCAGCAGGACCTTCACATGGCTGTCCTTCTCGGCCTGGGCCAGGGTGTCGACGATGCCGACGACCGACAGGCTGGAGCCGCCGAATGCGGAGAACGGATTGCTGGACGCCTGATCCGACAGACCCTCGCGCAGGTCCAGTTCCAGCACGGCGTTGTTCGGGGTCGTCGGCTCGCTGGACGAGGCGGCCGCCGCGATGATCAGCACGATCGGCAGGACGACGACGAACAGGATCAGGCCGGTGAAGACACCGAGCACCGTCAGGAAGAACTGTTTCATGGGCGAGGGAGCGTCCCGTCACGGCCAGTCGCGGCCTTGGATCGAACATACGGACCGGGGCGTTGCGGTCAAATGAACGTCGGGTAACGGGGGAATCCCGTCAGATGAGGTCATCTCGCGCCCGCAGCATTGCGATTGAAGACGGGGCTGGAAATCCCTATATCCGCCGTCTGCGAGCGGGGGCCTATCGCCCCGCGTCACGAGTGGACCGCACCTCCCATGCTGGTCACCATGATGAAGGCCAAACTGCACCGCGCGACGGTGACCCAGGCCGATCTGGACTACGAAGGCTCCATCGCCATCGACGGCGACCTGCTGGACGCCGCCGGCATCTTTCCGCACGAGCAGGTCGATGTGTTGAACATAACCAACGGCGCGCGCTTCACGACCTATGCAATCGAGGCCCCGCGCGGCTCCAAGGTCATCGGCGTCAACGGCGCCGCCGCGCGTCTGGTGCAGAAGAACGACAAGGTCATCGTCGTGACCTACGGCCAGCTCCCGGCCGAGGAAGCCCGTCAGTGGTCGCCGACCGTGGTGCTGCTGGACGACGCCAACGAGATCAAGACGGCGGCGTGAGCCTGCGGGCCTAGGCCCGCACCGCGCCCCGCGCGCCAGCCACCCCCAGCGCCTTCAGCGCCGCCGCGGCGATATGCTCGGCGTCTAGTCCCGCCTGGGCGTACTGCGCCGCCGGGCTGTCCTGGTCCTGGAAGACGTCGGGCAGATGGAGGGTGCGGATCTTCAGGCCCGCGTCCAGCGCGCCGACCTCGGCCAGATGCTGAAGCACGAAGGCGCCGAAGCCGCCCATGGCGCCTTCCTCGATGGTGATCAGGGCCTCGTGTTCGCGCGCCAGACGGTTGATCAGCTCGTGGTCCAGCGGCTTGGCGAAGCGGGCGTCTGCAACCGTGGCCGAAACCCCGTGCGCCGCCAGAATGTCGGCGGCCTTCAGCGTCTCCTGAAGCCGTGTGCCGAAGCTCAGCAAGGCTACCGCCGTGCCCTCGCGCACGACCCGGCCCTTGCCGATCTCCAGCGGGGCGGCCAGCTCAGGGATCTCGACGCCCACGCCGTCGCCGCGCGGATAACGGAAGGCCGAGGGACGGTCGTCGATTTCGCAGGCGGTGGCGATCATGGCGGCCAGATCGGCCTCGTCGGCGGCGGCCATCAGGACCATGCCCGGCAGCGCGCCCATATAGCCGATGTCGAACGACCCGGCGTGGGTCGAGCCGTCGGCGCCGACCAGCCCCGCCCGGTCCATGGCGAAGCGCACTGGCAGCTTCTGGATCGCCACGTCGTGGACAACCTGGTCGTAGCCGCGCTGCAGGAAGGTCGAATAGATGGCGCAGAAGGGTTTCATCCCGTCCGCCGCCAGACCGGCCGCGAAGGTCACCGCATGCTGCTCGGCGATGCCGACGTCATAGGTCCGCTTGGGGAAGGCCTGGCCGAACAGATCCAGCCCCGTGCCGGAGGGCATGGCCGCGGTTATGGCGACGATGGACGGATCGCGCTCGGCCCGCTTGATCAGCTCGGTCCCGAACACCTTGGTATAGCTGGGCGCGTTGGAGGCGGCCCTGGTCTGCTTGCCCGAGACGACGTCGAACTTGACCACCGCATGCAGCTTGTCGGCGCTCGACTCAGCCGGGGCGTAGCCCTTGCCCTTCTGGGTCACGACGTGGACCACCACCGGGCGGTCGGTGATGGCCGCGGCGTTCTTAAGGATAGGGACGAGGTTGTCCATGTCGTGCCCGTCGACCGGGCCGATGTAGTAGAAGCCCAGCTCCTCGAAGAAGGTGCCGCCCACGATCATGCCGCGGGCGTATTCCTCGGCCTTCCTCGCCGCGTTGCGGAACGGGCGGGGCATGTGCTGCACGACCTCGCGGCCGAACTTGCGGAAGTTCTGGTAGGCGCCGCCGGAGACCTGTTTGGCCAGATAGGCGCTCATCCCGCCGACCGGGGGTGCGATCGACATGTCGTTGTCGTTGAGGATGACGGTCAACTGGCCGGTGGTTTCGGCGGCGTTGTTCATCGCCTCATAGGCCATGCCGGCGGACATGGAGCCGTCGCCGATGACGGCGACGACCTTGTTCTTTTCGCCCTTCTGGTCGCGGGCGGCGGCGAAGCCGAGCGCCGCCGAGATTGAGGTCGAGGCATGGGCCGCGCCGAAGGGGTCGTACTCGCTCTCCGAACGTTTGGTGAAGCCTGACAGGCCGCCGCCCTGACGCAAGGTTCGGATGCGGTCGCGCCGCCCGGTCAGGATCTTGTGCGGATAGCATTGGTGACCGACGTCCCAGATCAGGATGTCCTTGGGCGTATCGAACACATGGTGCAGGGCGACCGTCAGCTCGACCACGCCCAGACCGGCGCCGAGGTGACCGCCCGTCGTGGACACCGCATCGATCGTCTCGGCCCGAAGCTCATCCGCCAGCTGTCGCAGCTGTGGGATGTCGAAGCCGCGCATGTCGGCCGGGACGTGGACTTTGTCGAGCAGTGGAGTGTCGGGCATTCAGGTCTCTAATGCACTTCAGGACCGACGGTTTAGCACGAAGTCCACACTCGCCTTGAGGTTTTCGGCGTCGGAACCGAACACGTCGAGGTGGCTGCGGGCCTGATCCGCCAGATGCGCGACCCGATGCCGCGCCTGATCGACGCCCAGAAGGGTGACGAAATTGGTCTTGCCCTGGGCCGCGTCCTTGCCGCCGGCGGCCTTGCCCAGAATGTCCTCGTCGCCCTCGACGTCCAGCAGGTCGTCGACGATCTGGTAGGCCAGCCCGATGTCGTGGGCGAAGCTGGTCAGGGCCTGGCAATGCTGGTCGCTGGCGCCGGCGATGATCAGCGGGATCTCGAAGGCATAGGTGAACAGGGCGCCGGTCTTCAGCCGCTGCATCCGGGCGACCCCGCCCAGATCGTCGCGCACGCCCAGAAGGTCGATCATCTGGCCGCCCGCCATGCCTCGGGCCCCGCTGGCCAGCGACAGACGGGCCGCCAGCGCACAGCGGACCTCCGCGTCGTCGTGGGTGTCGGGATGCAGTATGATATCGAAGGCCGCCGTCTGCAGCGCGTCGCCGGCCAGAATGGCCGTCGCCTCGTCGTAAGCGATGTGCAGCGTCGGCCGCCCCCGCCGCATGTCGTCGTTGTCCATCGCCGGCAGGTCGTCATGGACCAGCGAATAGGCGTGGACGCATTCCAGGGCGCAGGCCGCGCGCAGCACCGGCCGCTCCTCAATGTCGAACAGCCGCGCCGCCTCCATCGCGAAATAGGGTCTCAGCCGCTTGCCCGGCCCCAGCGCCGCATAGCGCATCGCCTCGGTCAGCCGGGACTCCGGCCCGTCGGCGCGCGGCAGCAGTTCGTCCAGCGCGACGGTCACCAGGTCGGCGACCTCGGCCACCCGGTCTATGACCGACTGTTCCGGCGAGTTGGCGGCGAGCGGCACGTTCAAAACAGCCTCCCGCCGTTCGGGGTCTCGCGATCCACGCCGACCAGAACCACCTCCCCGTCCGCGTCCGGGAAGCCCAGGGTCAGGACCTCCGACATGAACGGTCCGATCTGGCGCGGCGGGAAGTTGACGACGGCGGCGACCTTGCGGCCGGTCAGTTCGTCGAGGGTGTAGTGACGCGTGATCTGGGCCGACGACCGTTTCACCCCGACGTCCGGGCCGAAGTCGATGGTCAGCTTGTAGGCGGGCTTTCTCGCCTCCGGGAACGGCTCGGCGCGCACGACCTCGCCCACGCGCACGTCGACCCGCATGAAGTCATCGAAAACGATCTGCGGCGCCGGGGCGCTCATCAGCCGAACTCGGCCGGTTCGACGCCCTTCGCCTGACCGTCCGATCCGACGACGATCTTCTCCACGCGCAGCTGGGCGGCCTTCAGCCGCGCCTCGCAGTGGGCCTTTAGACGCGCGCCTTCCTCATAGAGAGTGATCGATTCCTCCAGCGGGGCCTGCCCGGACTCCAGGCGCGAGACGATGGTCTCCAGACGCGACAGGGCGTCCTCGAAGCTGAGATCGGCGGGGATGGAAGGGGCGGCGTCTGACATCCGGGCGACCCTAGAGGGGGCGGCCACTCGCTTCAACGGAGAAAGCCGGACGAAACGGCGCAGTTGACGCGGGCGCCGGGCGGCCGACTCTGGTTCGCCGGATCGGGGTCAGGCGCGCTGGTAGCGGCGCTGAGACCAGTATTTGAAGCCCTGGTTGTGAACCAGCTTCCAGCCGTCGGCCTTCAGCCGCATGCCGACCATGTGATTGAAATAGCCGTGGGCCAGGACCAGCACATCCTCCCCGGCCTCGGCACGGGCGATCAGACGCTGGGCCGCCTGTTCGGCGCGGGCTTCGGCCTCCCGGCGCGTCTCCTGCCCCTCGTGGTGATTGAACATGTGCCACCAGAAGCGGGCCACTCCGCCCCAGTATTTCGGCGGCAGCTTGAACCAGCTGGGGAAGTGCGGCGGCGGCAGGGGCGCCTCGATGAACATGACATCGGACACGATCTCGCGTCCGGCCGAAACGGCCAGCGCCGTCTCCTGCGCGCGCTGACGGGTCGAGGCGAAGATGACCCCGGCGCCGGCCGCCGTCTCGAGCAGTTCGCGCGGC
>CAMLNY010000110.1 GCA_946481405.1 uncultured Brevundimonas sp.
TGACCTGCGGACCGTCCAGTCCCATGACCCGAACGGCGATCATCAGCAGGCCCTGGACCCCGGCCTCGACCTCCTCGTCCGACAGCTCCGCCGCCGCCGCCTCCAGACCCGTCATATGGTTCCGCATCAGACGGGCGCCGGGCGCATCGGGCGGAATGACGACGCCGTGGGCCTCGCGTGACAAAAGCGCGGGCGGCGCCGAGACCCGGGGAACCGACAGGGTGGTGACCGCGACCCGGTCCAGCCGCGACATGGCGGGCCGGGTCATGTCGCGCAGCTGGATCGCGCCCGGCTCGGCCCGCACCGCCCGCCCGTCGGCGTCACCGACCATGGCGGCGGCGTTGCTCAGCAGGTTCAGCCCGTCGATGTCCGACCGCCTCAGGGTCGCCGGTCCCCGGCTCAGCGTCTGGCGAACGCATTCGCCGAAGCCGATGGCGCCCGCCGTGGTCATGGTCGAGCGCGAGCGGTTGAAGAAGGCCAGTCGATCCGCCTCGCTGACCCCGGACACCTCGTACCAGTCGGCCATTCCGACCAGATAGCGGTCGAAGGCGTCGGGCACGGTTTCGACGGACACGTCCCAGGAGACGCTACGCGGACTGGACACTCACGGGACTCCCGGCACGGATGGACACAAATGTTACCGCGTGTCGTTCAGAACGGTAGGCCGAACCGGCCCGAAAGGCTGATCCCGACGTCGCAGAACTGGAGATTTCCAGACATTCCCCGCCGACGCACGCGCCCCTAGCCTGCGCCGCGAGTACAGCGTGACCGGCCGCCCGTCCGAAGGCCCGGCCCGAAGGGACAGGCGATGATCCGCAAGACGCGACTGCTGGCGAAGGCCGGGGTGATGCTGGTCCGGGTCGAGACGTTTCAGGACGGCGAGCTGCGCGCGACCCGCTTCCGGCTGAACACACCGGTCGCTGTCCAGACCTTCACCACCATGGCGTCGGCCATCAGGGGCTTCCGCGCCGCGACCCGGCGACCGGCCGAACTCCCGCGTCTGAAGAAGGCGGCCTGACGCCGGTCAGTCTTTCGTCGGGCTCACCGCGCTTGCATTTCCATAGGTCAGGGCCAGGAAGACGTCCTCCAGATCCGGGTCCTCGGTGGTGATGTCGGCGATCGTCACCCCGGCCGCGCGCACGGCGGCCAGCACATGCTCCACCGATGACTGGCCCTTCTTGTAGCTGACGGCGAAGGCGCCGTTCGGCCGGGCGACCACGTCGAAGCCGGCGACCGTCGGCAGGCCGTTCAGCTCGCCCTCCGGCGTCACCACGACGTTGCGCGTATCCAGCCGGCGCAGCAGCTGCGGCGTCGGCTCGCAGGCCACCACCTCGCCCCGGTTCATAATGGCGATGGTGTCGCAGAGCTCCTGCGCCTCCTCGAGATAGTGGGTGGTCAGGAGGATGGTCACCCCTTCGGCGTTGATGCGCCGGACATACTCCCACAGCTGACGCCGCAGCTCGACGTCCACCCCGGCGGTCGGTTCGTCCAGGATCAGGATCGGCGGATTGTGCACCAGGGCCTTGGCCACCATCAGCCGCCGCTTCATCCCGCCCGACAGGGCCCGCACATAGGCGTTGGCCTTGTCCGACAGACCCAGCGCCGCCAGCAGTTCATCGGAACGCCGCTCGTTCGCCGGCACCCCATAGAAGCCCGCCTGCACCTCCAGCGCCTCGCGCGGAGTGAAGAAGACGTCGGCCACGATCTCCTGCGGCACCACGCCCAGAGCCGCCCGCGCGTCCCTCGGCCGCTCGTCGATGTCGCGGCCCCAGATGGCGGCGGTGCCGCCCGTCTTGTTGACGATGCCCGCCAGGATGTTGATCAGCGTCGACTTGCCCGCCCCGTTCGGACCCAGAAGGCCGAACATCGACCCTCTGGGAATGACCAGATCGACCCCGCGCAGGGCGGTCTTCGGCGGCGCCTTCTTCGACCCGGCGTAGGTCTTTTCCAGCCCGCGCACCTCGATGGCGTTGACGGGCAGGGCGGTCGTGTCGGTCATCAGATTCTTTCGTCGCGCGTCTCTCGACGCGCCTGGGGGCTTTCGGCGCGAGAGCAGGCCGTCTAACTAGGCGTCGCACTCTCCCGCGCCAAGACCACGGACCCGCATATGCCGCCCCGCCATCCCGATCAGCTGGTTCTTCCCCCGGAAGAAATCGTCGTCGCGACCAGGCGCGTGGCCTGTGACGGCGGCGGCGTGCTGGGCCATCCGCTGGTCTATCTCGACATGGGCGGCGACGACTTCATCGAGTGCGGCTACTGCGATCGCCGCTTCGTCCTCTCGCATGACCACCACGCCGAGAGCGAATACCTCGACCCCGCCGCAAGGCCGCCAGAGGCGCACTGACGGCCGGGCGCCGCCCTACGCCCAGTTCAGCTCCAGATGGTCGCGGCTCCCGGCGTTGGGATCGCCGGGGAACAGGGCCTCCTGCGGCATGAGCAACAACAGGTCGGTCCCGGCAGGGTGCGGCAGGGTCGCCGGCAGGGGCGCGGCGACAGCGTCGTCCACCGACGGCGCGAACCCGTCCAGCCATCCGTCCGGCTGGCTCGGCAGAACGAAGGCGTCGTCGTGAGCGGCGGGCAGGGTGAGGGCGTGATCGATCTTCGCTGAACCCTCGACCGTCGACGTCGCCGCGTTTTCCGCCTCGTACTGGACCCCGCCCAGCCACAGGTTCCGCGTCAGGGCCACGTGTTCGGCGCTCTCGGAGAAGGCGACCAGCACCTGCGCCCGGGTCATTCCGTTGTTCAGCGCGTTGGTCCAGCCCGCCACGCCGCCGGCCTCCCCTTCGCGGTTGAGGGATGATCGATACATCTGTTCGACGAACTGCTGGTTGGTCAGGGCGCCATAGGTGTTCTGGAACTCGGCCGAGGCGGCGAAATAGCCTGCGATCTCGGTCAGGCTCATCCCGGCCTTCAGGTTGCCGGTCCAGTCGCCCAGCCCGCGCCAGTCCGGCACACGGTCGAAGGTGGCGTCATACAGGCGAGCGATGATCAGCGCCTGGTCGTCGGCCACCCACAGCCCCTGGTTCAGCACGCCTTGCGTCACCGTCCGGTGTTCGGCGCTTTCGGAGAAGGCGATCAGCACGCTCGCGCGGCTGGCGCCGGAGTCCAGCTGGCCGGTCCAGTCCAGAATTCCTCTCGGGTCGCCCTCCCGGTTCAGAGTGAAGCGGTACAGCTGCTCGACGAACTGCCGGTTGGTCAGATTGCCATAGCGGGACTGGAACTCCGCCGAGGCGATGAAGGCGTCGGCGAGGGCCGTCAGCGTTCCGCCGCCTTCCATGTAGTCCAGCAGGTTCTCGAACCCGCCCTGATCCGGCTGTCGGTCCAAAGCGGCGTCATAAAGACGCATGACCTGGGCGGCCAGCGAGTTGGGATCGAAGGTCAGGGTCCCGTCCACGAACCGCAAAGCCTCGATCGAGGTCAGGCTGTCGGTCCCGGGTGTGGGCCCGCCCCTCAGGGGGCCGCCGGTAACGCTGGAGGCCGAGGCGACATACTGCCGCCGCACCCCGACATATTGCGCGATGTCGTAACCCTCGCCGCCGTTTAGCGTGTCCCAGTTGCCACCGCCGTCCAGGACGTCGTCTCCGCCCTGGCCGAGGATGTTGTCCCGACCGTTCCCCCCCGTCAGGCGATCAGCGCCTGCGGTGCCGACAATGTCTGTCAGCGGCTGCAGGATCACCCGGCCGTCGGGTCCGACGTCCAGACGCCCATCGACAAATTCCAAGTGTTCGATGCCGATCAGACGATCGCGCCCGATCCCGTTCACAATGATCTGTCCGCCTTCGTAGCTAAAGGTCACGGCCTCGATGCTGGTGGCGAAAAAGGCGGTGTCGTCGCCAACGCCGCCGTCCAGATCGTCGTCGCCTGCGCCGCCGACCAGAACGTCGTTCCCGTCGCCGCCCAGCAGCATATCCGTGCCACCTCCTCCATCCAAACGGTCAGCGCCCTCGCCGCCTTCCAGCCGATCCACGCCCGCATCCCCATAAAGAGCGTCATCGCCGGCAGCGCCGTAAAGCAAGTCATCTCCGCCGCCTCCTGTGATGACATTGGCGCCCGCATCGCCCTCCAGACGATCCGCCGCACTGCTGCCGGCCAGATTCTCAATCGAGACCAAAGTCGGAGCTCCGGGGCTGGTCGATCCGACCGCACGTACAACGCCGGTTGTCAGGGAGACCTCGGACGCCGTCACTACGACGAAGGTGTCGATCCCATCACCGCCGTCGCGGAGCGAGGTTCCGGCAGCGCTTGAAATGGTCAAAATGTCGTTGCCGGCCCCGCCTTCCAGAAGCCCATTCCCGCTCAGTTGGTCGTTGCCCTCTCCGCCGTACAGCGAGCCCGCGCCGGTGATCAAATCGTCGCCCGCGTCGCCGTAGGCCGAAGCACCAATGCTCGCTGAGATGGTGTCGTTGCCGGCGTCTCCGTGCGCCACCCCTTTGGCGATCGTGATGTTGTCATCGCCATCCCCTCCGCTGAGCAAGTGATCGCCGGAGTTGGCCAACGTAACGCGTAAAACGTCATTGCCGCCGCCACCGAAGAACCGGACGTTCGTGGGGTCGAAGCTGCCAAATTGGAAAGTATTCGCTTCGTCGCCTCCGTAAATTGTCACCGTCGCCCGTCGGCCAACCGCAGTGAACGTGCTCACCGTTACTTGCTCAATATTGACTAACCAAGGATGGTCCGGAGAACCGATAGTCAGGTCGGTCGTCGCGCCGGTGACGTTGATGGACAGTCGGTCGTCCCCGGAACCGCCATCGAGATCGAAGCGGCCTGCCAATGCACTGGCAGAGTTCAGGTTGAAAATGTCGTCTCCGTCCTCCCCGAAGATCTGGTCACCAGCTCCGACCGCCAGTCGGTCGTTGCCGCTTCCAGCCCGGATCACATCGGCGCCCCCACCGCCGTCAATCGTATCGTGCGTCGAGCCACCGGTGATCGTATCGTCGCCCAGACCGCCGGTAATCGTATTGACGACGTTGGCGCCGCCCACAATCGTTATCGCTTGGGTCAGGGCCCCGAGGGAGAAGATGTTCTCCACTCTCCCGTTCGAGCCGAGTATGCGCTCTACCCCGCTGATATCCGCCACTCGCTCTATGGTAGGTCCCGACCCCGAGTTCGATTGTCCATACTCGTTCGTGAGGACGAGTTGATTGTTGTTGTCCACTGTCCAGCGGAACCGGCTGTAGTAGGGACTACCCAGCTGGCTGTTTGTGGCCAGCACGCTTCGCCCATCGAATGTGTCGAACCCCGCACCCCCGTCGACGTATGAATTTCGGCCAAGAATGACGATGGTGTCGTCGCCATCGCCTCCGAACAGATTTCCATTCCCCGAAATCTGGTCGTTGCCGCCGCGGCCCGTAATCGTATCCGTCCCGCCCGCGCCGTCGATGATATCGTCCTCGTCCGTCCCGACCAGATTGTCGGCGCCTGAGGTGCCTGTGATCGTGGGCATGGGCGGAACTCCGGGTTGCTACGTTCCCGGAATAGCAGAAAAAATCCCGCGTTCCACGAGTTCCGCCTTGCGGTAACGCAACCGTGCCTACGCCCAGTTCAGCTCCAGATGCTCACGGCTCCCGGCGTTGGGATCGCCAGGGAAGTGGGCGTCCTGCGGCAGGATCAGCAG
>CAMLNY010000111.1 GCA_946481405.1 uncultured Brevundimonas sp.
CGCGCGCGACCACCAGAGCCTTGACCGCTTCCCGCATCAGGTTGCGGGACAGGCCGAGTTCGGCCGCGAGCTGCTGCTCCGGCGGCAGCTTGGAGCCCGGCGGCAGCTCACCAGAGCTGATCAGGTCCCTGATGCGGTCGATGGCCTTGTCGGTCAGGCGGTATTCGACCTTGGGCGGGATCACCGGATGGACGGTGCGGATGACGAGGCCGTCGCGTTCCATGGCGCGCAGGGTCTGGGTCAGCATCTTCTGGCTGATGCCGTTGGACAACTCGGCCAGGCGGGTGAACCGCAACTCGCCGTGCTCGACCAGCACCTCCAGAACGATCATCGTCCACTTGTCGGCGACCCGGCCGATGACCTCGGTGACGAGTGCTTCCACACGCGGATCGACAGGCGGATGATCGAAAACTGGCGGACGAACGGCAGCGGCGGTCATTTGTTACCTTTGGGTGCGTACAGAACTTTCGGGTGCCTGCTTCCCGATGGAGAGTGTCGGGTATAGCTGATCCGCCATCGGTTTGCATCCCTGAAGGAGAGACATCATGGATACCGCCAAAGACACCGTCCTGATCACCGGCGGCGGCACCGGGCTGGGGCGCGGCCTCGCCGAGGCCCTGCACGCGAAGGGGGCGAAGGTCATCATCGCCGGTCGCCGCGCCGAGGTGCTGAAAGAGGTCGCCGACGCCAATCCGGGCATGGCCTGGTACACGCTGGACGTCGCCGATCCGGCCGACATCACCGCCTTCGCCGCAAAGATCACCACCGAACATCCGGATCTGAACACCGTCGTCTCCAACGCCGGCGTGATGCGGGCGGAAGGCCTGTCGAAGGGCGATTTCGACATCGCGCGGATGCAGGAGATCGTCGACATCAACTGGTGGGGCACGGTGCGGCTGGCCGGCGCGCTCCTCCCCCACCTGCTGACGAAGCCGGAGGCGACCTTCGTGACCGTGTCTTCGGGTCTGGCCTTCGTGCCGCTGGCGATGACGCCGACCTATTCGGCGACCAAGGCGGCCATCCACTCCTGGACCCAGTCGCTGCGCTGGCAGCTGAAGGACACCAATGTGAAGATCGTCGAATGGGCCCCGCCCGGCGTCGCCACCGACCTCATGCCCGGCCATGCCGAGGATCCGGCCTCCATGCCGCTGGACGAATTCATCACCGAGAGCGTCGGCCTGTTCGAGCGCGGAGACGATGAGGTTCTGGTCGAGCGGGTCGGGTTCCTGCGCAACGCCGAGGCTCGCGGCGACTTCGTCAGGACGTTCGGCATCGTCAACAGCCACCACCGTCCGCTGGACTGAGGTTCAGTTTTTCTAAAGCCCTCACAAGAATTCCTGCGCCGCTGCGTCGTTGCGGCGCAGGGAGGCGGCGAACATCTTGCGGGTTCCTCTGCGCAAGGCCGCCCGTATGTTCGCCCGCTTCTTCGCCATCCCCCTTTGGCAACGCACCGCCGCCGGGTTCGCCCTCGGCATCGTCGCCGGCCTGATCCTCAGGGAACAGGCGGAGGTCTGGCTCCAGCCGATCGGCGACATCTATCTGAACCTCATCCGGATGGTCGTCGCGCCTCTGGTCCTGTTCACCATCGCCAGCTCTATCGCCAGGCTGGGCGAAGGCGCCGGGGCGATCCGGCTCGGAGCCCGCACGATCCTGTGGTTCGCGATCACCTCCCTGCTGGCCGTGCTGGTCGGCTTCGCCTTCGGCCACCTGATCAATCCGGGCGTAGGGCTGGCCAACCTGCCGCTGGGCGAAGTGCGCGAGCGCGAGATCCCGACGCCGCTGGAGGTGCTGATCGGCATCGTCCCGACCAATCCCTTCGCGGCGCTCGCCGAAGGCAAGGTGCTGCAGATCATCTTCTTCTCCGCCCTCGTCGGCGCGGCGCTGGTCGCGCTCGGCGACCGGGCCCAGACGGCGCGGCGGTTCGTCGACGAGGGCGCCGCCATCGTCTTCCGCATCACCCGCTGGGTCATCCAGCTGACCCCCATCGGCGTCTTCGGCCTGATCGGTTCGGTCGTCGGCGGCTACGGCTGGGAGGCGCTTCTGCCGCTCGGCAAGTTCATCATCGCCATCTATGCGGCCTGCCTGTTCCACATCCTGGTCGTCTATTCGGGCCTGCTGAAGCTGCACGGCCTGAAGGCCACGGCCTTCTTCCGGGGCGCCTTCGCCGCCCAGCAGACGGCCTTCGCCACCTCCTCCTCGCTCGGCACCCTGCCCATCACCCTGCGCCAGACAGTGGAGCGTCTCGGCGTGCCCCAGGCCTATGCCGCCTTCGCCGTGCCTCTGGGCGCCAATGTGAAGATGGACGGCTGCGGCGCCATCTATCCGGCCATCGCCTCGATCTTCATCGCCCAGTATTTCCAGATCGAGCTGTCGCTGACCCAGTACGTCCTGATCGGCCTGACCGCGGTCCTCGGATCGCTGGGGACGGCCGGCGTGCCCGGCACCAGCATCGTCATGCTGACCCTGACCCTGTCCACGGCGGGCCTGCCGCTGGAAGGGATCGGCTATATCGTCGCCATCGACCGGATCATCGACATGATGCGCACGGCCACCAACGTGACCGGCCAGATGCTGGTCCCCGTGCTGGTCGCCAGGGAGGAAGGCATCCTCAACCAGGGCATCTACGACGGCACCGTCGCCTGGTTGCCGGGCGACCCGGAGTCTGAAACCGCGGACGGCGTGCGGGCGGCCGGCATCTGAGGCTTGCCTCGAGTCAGCGAGCGGGCTATGTCCGCGCCTCCCCGCTTTCGGCGGGGCCCGAGATGGATGCGTAGCTCAGCGGGAGAGCACCTCGTTCACACCGAGGGGGTCACAGGTTCAATCCCTGTCGCATCCACCATTCCCTGACAGACGAACAAACCGGCCGCGTCGTTCGGCAGCGTCAGGGCCATCCCGCCGCCGCTGTTGCGCGGAGAGGGATGCGACCCGAACGTCGACTCCAAATCGCAAGGAACGTCCAAGGGTCGCCGGGGTTTGGCCTCGCACACCCCTTGCGACGGAGACCCGAACCCATGGCCCAACCCCTCATCGGCAAGACAATCGCCGTTGTCGCCACGGACGGTTTCGAACAGGTGGAGCTCGACAAGCCGGTCCAGGCGCTGAAGGCCGCCGGCGCCACCGTCGAGATCGTCGCTCCGAAGGCAGGGACAATCCAGGGCTTCAACCATCACGACAAAGGCGACGTCACCGGCGTTGATCGCACGATCGCCGACGCCGACGCCGACAGCTACGACGCGCTTCTGCTTCCGGGCGGCGTGATCAATCCCGACGCCCTCCGTTTGGAAGACGACGCCATCCAGTTCATCCGCGCTTTCACTGAGGCCGGTAAGCCGGTGGCGGCCATCTGTCATGGTCCCTGGACCCTGATCAACGCCGAGGCGGTGCGCGGTCGTCGCATGACGTCGTGGCCGTCGCTCCGCACCGACCTGGAGAACGCGGGGGCGGAGTGGGTCGATGAGGAAGTCGTCGTCGACGACCGCGTGGTCACCTCGCGCAAACCCGACGACCTGCCGGCTTTCTGCGCGAAGATGATCGAGGCGTTCGCCGAACGCTAACGCTGATCCGACCAGCCTCTCGGGCGCCCGGCTAATCTCTGGAAGAGGCCGTGGACTGCCGCACGGCCTCGAACTCGTTGCCGGGCGTCCACGCGGGCCATTCGCGATTGTTCGCAAGGTCGCGGCCGACGCGGTACAGCAGTTGCACGTCCTGCGCCGCCCCCTCCATCGTCCAGTCTGAGGACCATTCGTCCGTCGGCTGGTGATAGCGATCGCGGACGTAGGCGCGGCTTGCGTCGGACGCGCCCGTAAAGCCCGCCGCCGCGAACAGGGCCGGCACGCCCATCTTCGCCAGCGGGAAGTGATCCGAGCGATAGAAGGCGCCGACCTGGGGCGCAGGGTCGGGTATCAGCGACCGCCCCTCCTCCGAGGCCAGATCGGCCAGACGGTTCTGGGCGTCGGTCTTGCCGAAGCCGATGACCACGATCTCCGACGACGCCGGACCGGGCAACAGGCTGTCCATGTTGATGTTGACCACCGTGGTCTCGAGCGGAACCAGCGGGTGCGCCGCATAGTGGTAGGCGCCCAGCAGCCCGGCCTCCTCCGCCGCCCACGAAACGAACATCACCGACCGCTCGGTGCGCGGCGCCTGGGCGTAAAGACGCGCCAGCTCCAGCACCGCCGCCACGCCCGTCGCATTGTCCACGGCGCCGTTATAGATGTCGTCGCCCGCCGCATTGGCCACGGCGCGGCCGTAGGCGTCCCAGTGTGCGCCGTACAGGACCGTCTCGTCGGGATGGTGCGTCCCGGCCAGGCGGGCGGCGACGTTGCGGGTCGTCAGGCGGCTGAAGGTCTGGCCGAAGTCGAGCGACATCGTCACCCCCTCCAGAGCCACCGGCTGGAAGTCCGACGACTGCGCCGCCGTCTTCAGTGTCGCATAGTCCAGGCCCGCCGCCGACATCAGCCGCGCGGCCTGGGCCTGCTGGATCCAGCCCTGCGCCTGCACCCGCTCACGCTCGGGATCGGCGCGGACGATGTCGAGGCCCGGCGCCGTGGAGGAGTTCTGCAGCGTCGTCCACGGATATCCGGCGCCCGCCGTCTCATGGATCACGAAAACCGCCGCCGCCCCGCGCCGCGCCGCCTCCTCGAACTTGTAGACCCAGCGCCCGTAGTACGTCATGCCCTGGCCGTCGAACTTGCCGGCCGTGGGGCTGTCGGCCGCGACCTCGAAGTCCGGGTCGTTGACCAGCATCAGCACGACCTTGCCGCGCACATCGACGCCCTTGAAGTCGTCCCAGCCGCGCTCGGGCGCGTTCACGCCGTAGCCGACGAAGACCACCGGGACGTCGGTGATGGTGATGTGGTTGGTCGGGCGATGGCTGTTGGAGATGATGTCCGTCCCGCGTTGAAGCGTGATCGTCTCCCCGCCCGCATTGGCCGTGATGACGGCCGGACCGTCCTGTACGAAGCGGTTGATCGGCACGGTCTGGAAGTACGTCCCATTGTCGCCGGCGGGTTCCAGCCCCAGCGCCCGGAACTGTTCGGCGATCCAGGTGACCGACCGTTCTTCGCCCGGCGTGGTCGGCGCCCGGCCCTCGAAGTCGTCGCCTGCGAGAACGGCCGTCGTGGCGTTCAGACGGTCCGGATCGACCCTCCCCTCCTGGGCCAGAACGCCCGAAGCGGACACGAGGCAGGCGGCGAGGACGGACAGGCTGACGCGGAAGGGCACGGGCGACGCTCTTTCAGGATTGCGAGGCCGCGACCCTGAACCGGCGGACGCAGACTGTCGAGCGAGAGCGCCGCGTCGGAACAATGTTCGTTACGGCCCTCGCGCCGGGCGACGGATGGAGGCAAGGTCCCACGCTCAAGCTTGAACGGGAGACACGCCATGACGCTGTACCTTCTCGCCCTCGCCATCGGGATCATCGCGGGTCTCAGGGCCATAACCGCGCCCGCGGCGATCGCCTGGGCCGCGTGGCTGGGCATCCTGCCGCTGGCGGGAACACCGCTGGGCTGGCTCGGCCACATCGCGGCGCCGATCCTGTTCTCCATCGCC
>CAMLNY010000112.1 GCA_946481405.1 uncultured Brevundimonas sp.
TGCGGTCGCGGGTGACCACGGCCACCGCGCGGTCGTAGAGGTCGTCGCCTGATCCGCCATTGCCGCCCTCGTCGAAGGCGTTGTCTCCGTCGCCGTCCGGGTCGTCGGTGATCAGGTCCAGATAGTCGGGCTCGGCCTGCGAGCGCAGGTGTTTGCAGACCTCCTCGACCTCATGATCGCCGACGAACGGGCCATGCAGGCGGGTGATGCGGCCGCCGCCGGCCATGTAGAGCATGTCGCCCTGGCCCAGCAGCTGCTCGCCACCTTGTTCGCCGAGGATGGTGCGGCTGTCGATCTTGGAGGTGACCTGGAAGGAAATCCGGGTCGGGAAGTTGGCCTTGATGGTGCCGGTGATGACGTCCACCGACGGACGCTGGGTGGCCATGATCAGGTGGATGCCGGCGGCGCGGGCCATCTGGGCCAGACGCTGGACCGCGCCCTCCACGTCCTTGCCGGCGACCAGCATCAGGTCCGCCATCTCGTCCATGACCACGACCAGATAGGGCATGGGTTCGGGGCGGATCTTCTCGGATTCGAACACCGGGCGGCCCTGTTCGTCGAAGCCGGTCTGGACCGTGCGCTCGAAGTGTTCGCCCTTGGCCTGGGCCTCCCTGGCGCGCTCGTTGTAGCTGGCGACGTTGCGGACGCCGAGCTTGGACATGCGGCGATAGCGATCCTCCATCTCGCGCACCGTCCATTTCAGGGCGACGACCGCCTTTTTCGGATCGGTGACGACGGGGGCCAGCAGGTGCGGGATGCCGTCATAGACGCTGAGCTCCAGCATCTTGGGGTCGATCATGATGAAGCGGCACTCGGCGGGCGATAGCCGGTAGAGGATCGACAGGATCATGGCGTTGACCCCGACCGACTTGCCGGAGCCCGTGGTGCCCGCGATCAGCAGGTGGGGCATGCGCGCCAGATCGGCGACATAGGGGTCGCCGCCGATGGTCTCGCCCAGCGCCAGCGGCAGGATATGGGCCGGCTTGCCGTATTCGGACGAGGCCAGAAGGTCGCGCAGATAGACGGTCTCGCGCTTCAGATTGGGCAGTTCGATGCCGATGGCGTTGCGGTTCGGGACCACCGAGATGCGGCAGGCGCGGGCGCTCATCGAGCGGGCGATGTCGTCGGACAGAGCCACGACGCGGCCGTGCTTCACGCCGGGGGCCGGGACCAGTTCGTAGAGGGTGACGACCGGGCCGGGGCGGATCTGGTCGATGACGCCCTTGACCCCGAATTCGGCCAGCACGCCTTCCAGCATCTTGGCGTTCTGCTTCAGGGAATCCTCGTCGACCATGGAGGTCCGGGCCGTCGGCTTGGCCAGCATGCCCAGGGGCGGCAGGTCGAAGTCGCCCTCGGGCCGGGCGAAATCGAAGGAGGTCTGGTCGTCGTCGACGGCCTTCTTGGACGACTTGGCGGGCTTGGGCGCGGCGACCTTGATCTCGGTCTCGGCGGCGCGCGGGGCCGGGGCGGCATAGGCCGGGGTGTGGGTCGGCTCGTCCCACGGCAGGGGGGCGTCGGCTTCCTCGTCCGCTTCGTCATAGGCGGGCAGCTCCAGCTTGGCGGCGCGGCGCGGGGCGCGGGCGGGCGCAGCCTCGGTTTCCGGGGTCGGACGGGTCGGGCGGCGACGGGCGGGCGTGGGCGCGGCCGGTTCGGCTGAGCGGCGCAGGCCCGACACCCAGGCGGCGCCCTCGGCGAAGTCTGACAGGCGCAAACCCACGGCGTAGCCGCAGGCCCACAGGCCGAAGGCGAGGAACAGAATCCCGCCGACGATCTCTCCGCCCGGCAGGGTCAGGGCGCGGAAGCCGGCGTCGACCAGACCGATGACGGCATCGCCCCACAGCCCGCCGAGACCGGCCGCCAGCGGCCAGGCGCTGGGGGCGGCAAGGGCCGAGAGGGCGGCGGACAGGCTGAGCACCCCGCCGGACGCGGCCAGCGCCTTCAACGGCGTGGGCTTGAGGCGTTGCTGGATGGCGTCCCCGATGGCGGCGGCGAGACCGAAGGCGATGGTCAGGGCCGCGGCCGGCCAGGCGGCGAGACCCAGCGACTGCATGAACAGGTCGGCGAACAGGGCGCCGTTCGCGCCCAGCCAGTTGGTCGGGGCGGCCGAGGAGGCAGCGTTCAGGCTGGGGTCGGCTGGATTCCACGACACGAGGGCCGCGATGAGCAGGGTCGCCAGCAGGGCCTGCAACACGCCCCGGAACCGCACCATGAAGGGCGCGTCCCAGATCACGAGAGCGCTGAGGAAGGCGCGCTGGCTGAGGGCGAGGGCTGCGGACATTGCGGGCTCCGGACGGACGTCGGACGCAGTGTCGCAGGCTCAGGGTTAAGGGGCTGTTTACCTCGACCCGCCGACGCGGCGCTCTGGACGTCGGCGGCCGGCGGCGCGACAAGACCGCATGACCTCCCCCCACACCCACGACATCATCGTCGCCGGCGCCGGCATGGCGGGGGCGACGTTCGCCTTGGCGGCGGCGAAGGGCGGGCTCAGGGTGGCGATGATCGACCCACAGCCGTTCTCGGCCCAGCTGGCGCCGACCTTCGACGGGCGGTCGACGGCGATCGCCTACTCGACGTTCCGGATGCTGGATGCGCTGGGGCTGGGCGAAGGCCTGCGGCCGTACGCGTGTCGCATGGACCGGATTCTGGTGACGGACGGACGCCGGCCAGGCGCGGCGTCGAAGGGGGCCTCGCCGGCGTTCCTGCGCTTCGACGCCGACGAGATCGGCGACGCCAACGGCGGGGAGCCGCTGGGCTACATGGTTGAGAACCGGCGCATCCGGTCAGCTCTGGCCGGGGCGGTGACGGGGACGGACATCGATCTGAGGACGCCCGGATCGGTGGTCGCCGTGGAACAGACGCCGCCCGCCGCCCGCGTGATCTTGGCCGACGGATCGGTGCTGAGCGCGCCGGTGGTGGTCGGGGCCGAAGGGCGCGGGTCGAAGGTGAGGAAGGCCGCCGGGATCGAGACGGTCGGCTGGGGCTATGGCCAGTCCGGCGTGGTGGCCACGGTGCGGCTGGGCCGCGACCACGGCCATGTCGCCCATGAGTATTTCCTGCCCAACGGCCCGTTCGCCATCCTGCCCCTGACCGAGCAGCGCGCCAGTCTGGTCTGGACCGAGACGACGAAAGCGGCGGAGGCGCTGAAGATCTGCCCGGACGCGGCCTTCCAGTCCCATCTGAACCGGCGGTTCGGGGAGTTTCTGGACGGCGCGACGCCGGAAGGGCCGCGGTTTGTCTATCCGCTGGCGCTGGAGCTGGCGACGCAACTGACCGCGCCGCGCACCGCCCTGATCGGCGACGCCGCCCACGGTGTGCATCCGGTGGCGGGGCAGGGGCTGAACATGGGGCTGAAGGACGCCGCCGCCCTCGCCGAGGTGGTGATCGAGGCGATGCGTCTGGGCGAGGACATCGGGTCCGAGGTGGTTCTGGACCGCTATGCCCGCTGGCGGCGGTTCGACACTGCGGCGCTGGCCGCCGGATTCGACGGCTTCGTGCGGTTGTTCTCCAACGATCTGGCGCCGGTGCGTCTGGTCCGCGATCTCGGCATGGCGGCGGTGAACCGGATCGGACCGCTGCGCCGGGCCTTCATGCGCGAGGCGGGCGGCGCGACGGGGGATCTGCCGAAGTTGCTCCGGGGCGAGCTGGTCTAGTCCAGCTGACGCGCCTCTTCCGGCAGCATGATCGGCACCCCCTCGCGGATCGGGAACGCGAGTTTTGCCCCCCTGGAGATCAGCTCATTGGCCTCGCGGTCGTAGTCGAGGCGGCCGCGCGTGATCGGGCAGACGAGGACTTCGAGAAGCCTCGGATCAACGGATGACGGCGTGTGAAAGGCATCGCTCATGCAGCGAGCTCTACTGCATCGCGGGCGGCGTGTCGCCGTCGCCGCTTTCGGCCGCGTCGATACGCATCAGGGCGGAGAGGACCTCGACCCGGTCGTCGAGGGCGGGGGTCTCGAGCAGGGCCTGTTTCTCGGCCGGCTCGAACGGAAGGGCCATCGAGAGGCTGTTGACCAGGGCCTCCTGCGGGGCGGCCTCGGCCGTTTCCCAGTCGATCTCAAGCTGGCGGCGCTCGAGATAATGTTTGAGGTCCGCGAGGAAGGCGGGCCGGTCGAAGGCCTCGCCGTCATGCGGCGCCGTCAGATCGTGCTCGAAGGGCGCGAAGGCGGCGCGGACCTGACGATAGGGAGTCTGGGTCGGCAGTTCCGAGGCGACGCGGAAGCGCGCCACGCCGGTCAGGGTGATCAGATAGCGCCCGTCCGAGGTCTCGGCGAAGGAGGTGATGCGTCCGGCGCAGCCCACGGCCGACAGGCTGGGAAGGGGGCGGGGACCGCCCGTGGGCTGGATCATGCCGATGATCCGGTCGCCGGCCATGGCGTCGTCCACCATGTTCAGATAGCGCGGCTCGAAGATGTTGAGCGGCAGGCCGCCCCTTGGGAGCAGCAGGGCAGAGGAAAGACCGGGATCACCTGTGGCAGGTCGATGGCCTTGACGTAGCCCTGCGGCATTCGAACGTCCCCTACGCGAACAGCAGCGAGGACAGGCGGCGTCGTCCGTCCTTGGCGATGTCGGACGACAGGCCGGCGGCCTCGAACACGACGAGCAGGTGCTTGCGCGCCGCCTGGTCGTTCCAGTCGCGATCCGCCTGGACGATGGTCAGGAGGCTGTCCACGGCGCCCTTGAGGTCGCCCTCGGCGGCCTGGGCGAGAGCCAGGTCGTAGCGGGCCTGATGGTCGTTCGGGTCGGACTTCACCTTCGCTTCCAGCGCGGCGGTCTCACCCGTCGGGGCGCCGGACGACAGGGACAGCTGGGCGCGGACGCTGACGACGGAGGGTTCGGTCGAATCCTGAGGGGCCATGGCGATCGTCTGGCGCGCCTGATCGGCGTCGCCGCCGGCCAGATAGACGCGCGCCATGCCGGCGATGGCCTTCTGGTTCTCGGGCTCGATGGTCAGGACGTGGGCGAAGGCCTGGGCCGCGCCGCCGAAGTCCGACAGGCCCAGCGATTCCTCGCCCAGCGTCAACAGTTGCTCGACGTCGGAGTTGACGCTCGTACCGCCCGACAGCTTCTCGATGAAGGCCTTGATCTGGCTTTCCGGGATCGCGCCCTGGAAGCCGTCTATGGGCTGGCCGTTGACGAAGGCGTAGACGGTCGGGATCGACTGGACGCGCAGCTGTCCGGCGTAGGCGGGGTTCTTGTCGACGTCGATCTTGACCAGTTTCACGGCGCCGCCAGCGGCGCGGACCTGCTTCTCCAGCGCCGGCGTCAGGGTGCGGCACGGACCGCACCAGGTGGCCCAGAAATCGACGATGACGGGCTGGGTCTTGGAGGCCTCGACGACGTCGGCCATGAAGCCGGCGTCCGACCCTTCCTTGATCAGGTCGTCGGGGGAGGTCTGGGGGTCGGCGAAGGTCATCGGGTCTCTTTGCGGCTCGGGGCTGTAACGCGTCAGGGGTCAGATGGTCGCGGCGGTGTGAAAGCTCAAGCCGGGGCCGAGAAGTCCACGACCAGCGGCTCGCGCCCCAGCTCCCGCATGACGGCGCGGAA
>CAMLNY010000113.1 GCA_946481405.1 uncultured Brevundimonas sp.
AATCCTCGCCTGGAAAGACGATCGACTTTATCTTCGATTTCGCCAGCCTGAACGCCTACCTCGCCGAGCGCGCCCTGCCGGAGTTGGTCGGGCGCACGGGCGCGACCGTCAACGTCATCCCCTGTTTGCTGGGCGGCATCTTCAAGGCCACAGGCAACCAGGCGCCGTTTCAGGCCTACGCCGGTATCAAGGGCAAGATCGACTACGAGATGCTGGAGATCCGGCGCTTCGTCGCCGCTCACGGCATCACCGACTTCCAGATGAATCCGCACTTCCCGGTCAACAGCCTGCTGGCCATGCGCGGCCTCTGCGCCTGCGCGCCCGGCGACGAGTTCGACCGCTATCTGGACGCCGTGCTGGCCGGCTTCTGGGAGCGAGGCCTTCTGATGAGCGACCCGGCGGTCCTGTCGTCCGTGCTGGTCGAGGCCGGCCTC
Source organism: uncultured Brevundimonas sp. (assembly GCA_946481405.1). The sequence continues at coordinate 435 of CAMLNY010000113.1, forward strand.
GACGCCGAGCGCCTGCTGACCCTGGCCCAGACCGATGCAGTAAAGGCCAGACTCGCCGACAACACGGCCGCCGCCGTGGACCGCGGCGCCTTTGGAGCCCCGACCTTCTTCGTCGGCGACGAGATGTTCTTCGGCAAGGAACGGCTGGGCCAGATCGAGCTGCTGCTGACCTAGCGGTCTCGCTTGAGGAACCGTCGTCGAATCACCACCTTATGCCTGTCATGAGCGACCGCTCCACAGGCCTTGCCCCGTCCCGCGTCGTCGCGGTTCTGGGGCCGACCAACACCGGCAAGACCCACCTCGCGGTCGAGCGGATGCTGGGCCACGCCTCGGGCATGATCGGCCTGCCCCTCCGGCTTCTGGCGCGCGAGATCTATGAGCGGATCGTCAAACAGCGCGGCGCCGCCGCCGTCGCCCTGATCACGGGCGAAGAGAAGATTATCCCGAGCCGGCCCCACTATTGGGTCTGTACGGTCGAGGCTATGCCGCTGGAGCGCGAGGTCGAGTTCCTCGCCATCGACGAGATCCAGCTCGCCGCCGACCCGGAGCGCGGCCACGTCTTCACCTCCCGCCTGCTTCACGCGCGCGGGCGGTTCGAGACCATGTTCCTGGGCGCCGCGACCATGGAACCATTGATGCGGCGGCTGATCCCCGATCTGGAGGTGGTCACCCGCGAGCGCCTGTCGAACCTGACCTATGCGGGCTCGAAGAAGCTGACCCGCCTGCCCCGCCGCAGCGCCGTCGTCGCCTTCTCGACCGACCAGGTCTACGCCATCGCGGAACTGATCCGGCGCCAGCGCGGCGGCGCGGCCGTGGTCATGGGCTCGCTCAGTCCCCGGACCCGTAACGCCCAGGTCGCCCTGTTCCAGTCGGGCGAGGTCGACTTCCTCGTCGCCACCGACGCCATCGGCATGGGGCTGAACATGGACGTCGACCATGTCGCCTTCGCCGGCCTCAGGAAGTTCGACGGCCGCCGCACGCGCTGGCTCCACGCCCACGAGATCGCCCAGATCGCCGGCCGCGCCGGTCGCCATATCCGCGACGGGACATTCGGCGTCACCGGCGAGGCGGAGGAACTGGACGAGGATCTGGTCCAGCAGGTCGTCGAGCATCGCTTCGACCCCATCCAGGCCATCGAGTGGCGCAACGCCCGGCTGGACTTCGACACCCTGCCCGACCTGCTGCGCTCCCTGACGCAGACGCCGAACGTCCCGGGCCTTCGCCTGACCGGTCAGGCGCTGGACGAGACCCTGCTGCGCCGCGCCATGCAGGACGACGAGATCAAGCGGATCGGTCGCTCGCGCGGGACCATCATGCGGCTGTGGGAGGCGTGTCAGTTGCCCGACTTCCAGAAGACGACGATCGAGGAGCACATCCGCCTGTCCCGCGACATCTTCCACGCCCTGAGCGGCAAGCGCGGCCGCCTCACCGAGGACTGGTTCGCCCCCCGCTTCGCCGACCTCGACCGCGACGACGGCCAGATCGACCAGTTGTCTGCCCGCCTCTCGGGCGTCCGCACCCTCAGCTACATCGCCAACCGGCCGGACTGGCTGGAGGGGAACAAGGGCTGGCGCGACCGCACGCGCGCGCTGGAGGACCGTCTGTCCGATGTCCTTCACGAACGGCTGACCGCCCGGTTCGTCGACCGCAAGACCACCGCCCTGATGCGCTCCCTGCACGACCGTGAGGGCGCCATGGCCGAGGTGGCGGAAGACGGGGTCGTCACGGTGGACGGCGAGGAAGTGGGGCATCTCGAGGGCGTTCGGTTCGCTCCGGCTTCGGGCGGTTCGGCGCTGGCCGACCGCACGCTGAAGACCGCCGCCTTGCGCGCCGTCGGGCCGGAGATCGCACGCCGACTCGGCAAGCTTGCCGCAGACGCCGACGAGGCCTTCTCGGTCACGCCCGAGGGCGACGTCCTGTGGTCCGGCGCGCTGGCCGCCAGGATCGTCAACACCGAACCCTTCTCCCCCCGCGTCCGCCTGATCGGGCATCTGGGGCCCCAGTCCGCCCGCGACCGGGCCCAGCGTCGCATCGAGGCCTGGCTGGCCGCCGAGGCCGGGCGAGCGCTGCGCGACCTGCGCCGCCTGAAACAGGCCGTCGAAAGCGGCGCTCTCAAGGGCCTTCCGCGCGGCATCGCCTTCCGTCTGCTGGAGGCCGGCGGCGTCATCGACCGACGCGACGTCGAACGCGACCTCGCCGCCCTCAGCCAGGTCGAGCGCCGCACCATCCGCAGCTTCGCCATCCGCGTCGGCCATCACTCCGTCTGGCTGCCGGGCGCCCTGAAACCACGTGGCCGCGTCCTGTCCCAGGCCTTCGCCGCCGGCGAGCCCTTCCGCGCCAGATCTTCAGGCCTGACCTTGCTGCCCATCCCTGCCCCGTCACCCCGCGCCCTCTCCGCCTTCGGCGTCCGCGCTGCCGGTCGTTGGGCCGTGCCGGTCGAGGACCTGGAACGCGCCGCCGACCTGCGCCGCGAAAACAACGGCAATCTCTCCGACGAGGCCCTGAAGTCCGTCGGGTGGACTGCAGGTGACGCGAAACAGATCTGGGCCGCCCTCAAGACCGTCCGCGCCGGGATGCCCGACCGCGAGGGCCGCCTGGTCGTCGTCCGCCCGGACTCCCCCTTCGCCAAGCTGGCCGAACTGACCGCGCCGGCCCCCGCGCGTCGCAAACGGCCCCGGCGAAAATCGAAAACCTCAGCCGGCTGATCGCCCCCGCCGAAGGACGACCACGGCCGCCCCGAGCGCCGCGCCGAGCAGGCTCGACCACATCTCCATGCCGAGAAACATCAGGCCGTCGCCCACCGCCGACAGGGTCGGAACGATGGACCCGTCCCGGAAGACGATTTGCAGAAGGAAGCCGCCCATCGCCCCGCTGGCCGCCGTCAGGGGAACCATGACGCCGATCAGGGGCGCGCGCCTTGGCCAGATCAGCGCCAGCGTCAGGCAAGCGAGACCCAGCACCGCATGCTGGCCGATCGTGAACGCCAGCATCCATGACATGTCGCTGGTCCGGAACGCCTCGACCACGGCGAAGAACAACAGGCCGATCAGGATGCTGGTCGCGGCGAAGGCTCCGGCGAGGGCGGACAGGAAGGCGGCCTCCGCTCGCAGTCGCCATCCCGTCGCGGCGCAGAGACATCCCGCCGCCCAGCCCAATGAACCCGCCCCACCGTCCATGGCCTCGAACTCCCGCGCCATGGCGGCACGCCATTCGCTCCGGCTCGCCGGGGTCAGAAGGCCCGTGACCCACATCAATGCCCGGGCCATGGAGGCTTCGATCATCATGTCGGCGATCCTTGCGGCGAGAGAGAATGACCTGGGGCCGTCGCTGCGCGGAGGGCCGCGTTGCCCGCGCCGGTGATCCGATAGGCGTGACGCGGGGGCCGCCCCTCCTGGGCGGGCTCCAGCCACTGACTTTCCAGAAGACCCCGGTCCGCCAGCCGGATCAGGATCGGATAGAGGCTGCCCGACTTCAGCCCGGTCGCAGCGGCGATCTCCAGCCCGTAAAGCCACGACTCCGGGTTCAGCGCGAGGGCGCCGAGGACCTCGACGGTCTGCGGGGAAAGGCGGCGGGTTCGTTCGATCATTTAATAACTCTACATATATAGAATAGAGTCGCAAGAGGTTGATGAGGTACGTCTTGCGTTGGTCCACCGGACCGCCAGACTGGGCGCCATGGATTTCCCGACCGGCCCCGCCCGCCATGAGTGACGCCAGCGTCCGCATTGACATCTGGCTGTGGCGCGCCCGGTTCGCGAAAACCCGGGGTGTGGCCGCCGCCCTCGTTGAGCGCGGCGCCGTTCGCCTTACCCATCAGGGCCGCCAGACCCGGCTCGACAAGCCCAGCCGTCTCGTCCATCCGGGCGACGAGATCACCTTCGTGCTGAACGGAAACGTCCGCTCGCTGCGGGTCGAGGCGCTGGGCGACCGGCGCGGTCCAGCGACCGAGGCGCGCGCCCTCTACGCCGATCTGGACCCCGCGTCGTCGGCGGCTGACAGCTTTGCTGGCGATGCGGAATAGAAGCGTTCGGTTGACAGCCCGGCGCCGCAAGGCCATCTGCCGGGCCTCTCCGCCCACCGCAAGCATCAGTTCCGCCCGCCCATGACCTACATCGTCACCGACGCCTGCGTGAAATGTAAGTTCATGGACTGCGTCGAGGTCTGCCCCGTGGACTGCTTCTACGAGGGTGAGAACTTTCTCGTGATCGCGCCCGACGAATGCATCGATTGCGGCGTGTGCGAGCCCGAATGCCCGGTCGACGCCATCGTGCCCGACACCGAGGACGAACCGGACGGCAAGTGGCTGCAGATCAACGCCGAATACGCCAAGGTCTGGCCGAACATCACGGTCAAGGGGACGCCCCCCGCCGACAAGGAACAGTTCGAGCGCGAGACCGGCAAGTTCGAGAAGTATTTCTCGCCCAATCCCGGCAAGGGTTCCTGACCTCCGGCAAAGCTGCAGGTCAGGAATAGCGACGGTCTGGCAGCCGACGCACGCGACGTTTTGAAATTGCCTCGTTTTGTGATATGTTCCTTCACATTGGGTCGGGCGGCATGCGTTTAGGCGCGCCGCCCGCGTTTGCGACAGAACCTCGTCCATGAAGACGGGGTCGGCCAGAGGTTGGGTGATCCGTTTCCGCGACTGACGACTAACGCTTTCCCATCGGCGACCCCCGTCGCCGGTGTCGGGCAATTGTCGTCGCGCGCCTTCGAAGAACTGTCCCCTGCGTCCGGGAAAGGAATGACATGACGAACAAGAGCGGTCTGGAATTCAAGGTTGGCGACGCCGTCGTCTATCCCGCCCATGGCGTGGGCAAGGTCGCCGCCATCGAGACCCAGGAAGTCGCGGGCATGTCGCTGGAGGTCTATGTCGTGACCTTCGACCACGAAAAGATGACCCTGCGCGTCCCGACCAGGAAGGCCAAGACCGCCGGCCTGCGCACCCTGGCCGCCGAGGACACCGTGTCCAAGGCCCTGACGGTCCTGAAGGGCCGCGCCCGCATCAAGCGCACCATGTGGTCGCGCCGCGCCCAGGAATACGAGGCCAAGATCAATTCCGGCGATCCGGTTTCGATCGCGGAGGTGGTGCGCGATCTGCATC
>CAMLNY010000114.1 GCA_946481405.1 uncultured Brevundimonas sp.
GCGGTCGAGCAGGTGGGCCTCGACATTCGGGAGCGGCCGGCCGAGAGGCGGGCGACGGCGTTCCAGCCCTCGGCCTTGCGCCGCTCGGGCGACCACGACGGATCGGCCGGCGGGCTCTCGGCGGCGGCCACCTGATCCATCAGCATCAGGCCGGGCCCGTTGGCGGGCGCCAGCCGCTCGTACCGGCGCGTGGAGGCGTCGCCCGGCAGGGGCGAACGGCGGGCGTCGCCGAGGCCCGCCTCCGTCAGGAAGGCGACCCGCTGGGCCTCGCGTTCGTTCACAGCTTCAGACATTCAGGCCTTCGAGCTCATGGATCTTCTCTGCCCACGCCCCTGCGCCGGAAACGGTCGCATGCCGTCCGGCGCCGTCCTCAGCGAGGGTTATGATCAGTCGGTCCGGACCCAGCGCCCGCGCCGGGTCGTCGCCCAGCCGCTCGGGCCATTCGATCAGGGCGGCGCCGACGTCCAGGGCCTCGTCCAGCCCGATCTCGAACGCCTCCTCCGGCCGGGACAGGCGGTAGAGATCAAAGTGGGCGACAGGCGGCGTGGTCTCATAGAACTGGACCAGGGTGAAGGTCGGCGACGGTACGTCCTCGTCCTCGCCCGCCAGCGCCCGGATCAGGCCGCGCGCCAGGGTCGATTTGCCCATGCCGAGCGGACCGTACAGCAGGACCGCCTCACCTGGCTCCAGCAGGGGCGCCACCGCCCGGCCGAGCGCCGTCGTCGCATCGGCGTCCTTCAGCGCGATCCCGTTCATGCGAAGTCGGCGTCCGGTTGCGTCGGCAGGACCCGCTCGGTGAAGGCCTTGAGCGCATAGGTCGCGCGAGTGGCGTCGATGTCGAGCCGGGTCGGCGGGATCGGCTTGCCGAAATTCAGACGGAAGGGCTTCTTTCGCTTGTTCAGCAGCTCGTGGAAAAGGGTCACGTCCCGCAGTTCCTGCGAGACCTTGTCGAACAGGTGGAACAGGGTCGAGGTCGGGCCGGTGACGTGGATCGGGATGATCGGCGCGTCGTATTTCCGCGCCAGCGACGCCGCCGTCGGCGCCCATTCCGGATCGGTCAACTGCCCGTCCTTGCCCACGCGCGCCAGCCGCCCCGCGGGGAACAGGACGACGCAGCGCTCGGCCTCGAAGGCGGCCCTGGCGGCGTCGAGGGTCTCGCGCGTCTTGGCCCGGGTGCGCTTGTCGACCACCCACTCCACCGGAATGACGACCTCGCCCAGCCGGGGTGAAACCCGGAGTGCATCGGCATTGGCGAAATAGATGGCGTCGGCGCGCCGCTTCCGGATTGCGTCGTAGACGGCGATCCCATCGGCGATCCCGGTCGGGTGGTTGCAGACCACGATGCAGCGGCCAGTCGCCGGAAGGCGGTTGAGGTTCAGGCTCGACACCTTCAGGTCCAGCAGGTTCGACACATGATCCAGCGCCGCCTGACCCGGCAGGGGCGCGATGGCGTCCGCCATCTCCCGCGCCCGACGATAGCCGAGGATGGCGTAGAGGATCGGCCGCACCGCGAACCAGACCGGCGACGCCGTCAGCCGCGGCGCCCGCTCGGCGATCAGCACGTCCACGACATGCGCCGACCGTCGCGCGGGGACGGCGGCAGGCGGAAGGCTGTCGGGCGGCGAAGCGGTCATCCGTCCCTCTTGTCGCCTCTGCAGGGAACGCAGGCAAGCACGCCTTGGCGGATGAAGGGTGCGTGCTAAGTCTTCCGCGAAAAGGGAGACGACCATGCGGCTGAAGTTCACGACGGCGCTCGCGGCGCTGATGCTGGCGAGCGCGCCCATGACCGTCTCCGCCCAGCAGGCCTCGCCCCCCGGCGTCGACGTCGCGGCCCTGCCGGGCGGGTTGTCGATGCGGACGCTGGCGATGATGGACCGGGTGTCGGATCCGCGCGTGTCGCCGGACGGACGGCGGGTCCTCTATTCCGTCCGCTCGACCGACTGGGAGGGCAATCGCGGCGTCGGCGCCCTGTGGGTCGTCCCTATCGGCGGCGGGGATGCAGTCAAGCTGCCGATCTCGACCGGCGGGGCCTCGGCCGGCCGGTGGGCCGCTGACGGTCAGGCTCTCTATTTCCTGTCAGCACGAGGCGGCTCCAACCAGATCTGGCGCGCCGACGCGGCCGGCAATGCGGCGGTGCAGGTGACCACCTATCCGGTCGATGTCGCCGCCTTCCGCGTCTCGCCGGACGGCCGCAATCTAATCGTCTCCCTGCCGATCTTCGTCGACTGCCAGACGCTGCAATGCACGAAGGACCGGATCGACGCGGACACCCGCTCGCCGTCCACCGTGACCGGCTTCGACCGCATGCCGCTGCGCCAGTTCGACCACTGGAACGACGGCCGCCGTCAGCATCTGTTCGTCCAGCCCCTGGACGGCTCGGGCCTGGCCGAGGGCGCGCCGCGCGACCTCATGGCTGGCGTCGACGCCGACACGCCCAGCCAGCCGCAGGGAACCGAGGACGAGTTCGTCATCTCCCCCGACGGTCGCACCGTCGTCTATTCGACCCAGACGCAGGGAGCCGGAGAGGCCTTCACCAACAACTCCGACCTGTTCCGCGTCTCCATCGAAGGCGGCGCGGCGACCAATCTGACCGAGACCAATCGCGGTGCGGACGGCGCCCCCGCCTTCTCGCCCGACGGCCGCCGTCTGGCCTGGCTGGCCGGTCGGCGCGAGAACGTCGGCGGAGATCAGGCGGTCGTCATGGTCGCCGACGCCGACGGCGCGAACGCCCGCGTCCTGACGCCGGACTGGGATCGCGGCCCGGGCTCGCTGAGCTGGGCCTCGGACGGCCGCAACCTCTACGCCACCGCCTCGGACGACGGTCAGAACCGCCTCTTCCGCATCGACGCCCGCACCGGAGACCGCACCGAGCTCAGCGGCCGCGGCGCCATCTCGGGCGTGGAGAGCCGCGCCGGCGTCCTCGTCTACGCCCGCGACGGCTTCGACGGACCGACCCAGATCGTCACCGGGACCGGCGACGCTGCCCTGGTCCTGACCACCCACAACGCCGAGGTCATGGCGAACCTCGACCTGCCCGAGGGCCGCGCCTTTACCTTCGCCGGCTGGAACGGCGAGGACGTGCGCGGCTGGGTGTTCAAACCCGTCGGCTATGTCGAGGGCCGCACCTATCCGGCCGTCTATCTGATCCACGGCGGACCCAAGTCTCCCTGGACCGAGAGCTGGTCCTACCGCTGGAACCCCCAGATCTACACCTCGGCCGGATACGCCGTGGTGATGGTGAACTTCCACGGCTCGCCCGGCTACGGCCAGGCGTTCACGGACGCCATCAACGACCACTGGGGAGACCGCCCGCTGGAGGACCTGCAGAAGGGCTGGACCGCCGCCCTCGCCGCGAACCCCTTCGTCGACGGCGACCGCGCCTGCGCGCTCGGCGCCTCCTACGGCGGCTATATGGTCAATCTGATCGCCGGAAAGTGGAACGGCCCGTGGCGCTGTCTGGTCAACCACGCCGGCGTCTTCGACGTGCCCCAGCTGATGAACGCCATGGATATCGGCAACTTCATCTGGGAGTTCGGCGGCCCCTCGTGGGAGCGGATGGACCTGTACCGTCAATTCAGCCCCGGCGACTTCGCCGGCGACTGGACCAGGCCCATGCTGGTCCTGCACGGTTCGCGCGACTTCCGCGTCCCGATCGATCAGGGTCTGGCCACCTTCTCGGCGCTCCAGAGACAGGGCGTCCCCAGCCGCTTCGTCCACGTGCCCGACGAGAACCACTGGGTGCTCAAGCCGCGCAACTACGTCGACTGGCAGCGCGAAATCCTCGACTGGACGGCGCGCTGGACGGCGGAGGCTCCGTGATCTGACGACCGGCTTCCTGCGGACTTCGCACGGTGCTACGCCAGCGCCGTCGAAGTTCCTGGAGCCGTCCGATGCGTCGCCCTCACCTGCTTTCCGCTGTTGCCGCCCTCGCGGTCCTGACGGCCCTTCCCGCTTTCGCCGAGGCGCCCGCCGCGCCTGAGGCCTCGGCCGCGCAACCGGCCGGGCGCGCCTTCACCTACAACGACATGCTGAACGCCAACCGGCTGTCGGACCCGCGCGTCTCGCCGGACGGGACCAGGGTCGTCTATTCGGTGCGCGCCACGGACATGGCCGCCAACCGCGGGGTCTCGGCCCTCTACATGCAGAACCTGAACGGCGAGGGCGAACCGCGCCGTCTCGCCATCTCGGACGGCGGCGCCAACACCGCCCGCTGGGGTTCCGACGGCGCCCTCTACTTCCTCTCGGGCCGCTCGGGCACCAGCCAGGTCTGGAAGACGGACTCGACCGGCGCCACGGCGACCCAGGTCACCAGCCTGCCCGTCGACGTCAACGCGTATCGCCTCAGCCCTGACGCCTCGAAGATCGCGGCCAGCCTCGCCGTCTATCCGCAATGCGACGACCTCGCCTGTTCGGTCGCGCGCGGCACGGAAGCGGGTGAGCGCAAGTCGACCGGCATGGTCTTCGACCGCATGTTCGTGCGCCACTGGGACACCTGGAACGACGGGACCCAGAACCATTTATTCGTCGTCAACACCGACGGCTCGGGCGATCCGGTCTGGGTCACCCACGGCTTCGACGGCGACACCCCGTCCAAGCCCTTCGGCGACGAGTCGGAGTTCACCTTCACCCCCGACGGCTCGGCCGTCATCTTCTCGGCCCGCCTCGCCGGCTCGTCGGAACCGTGGAGCACCAACTTCGACCTCTACCGCACCAACGGCCTGACGGGCGAAGGCTTCACCAACCTGACCGACGACAACGACGCCTGGGACACCGGCCCGGTCTTCTCGCCCGACGGCCGCACCCTCGCCTACCGCGCCATGGCCCGCCCGGGCTTCGAGGCCGACCGCTGGCAGATCGTGCTGATGGACGTCGCCACTGGCCAGAAGCGCGAGGTCGCAGCCAACTGGGATCGCTCGGCCGACACCCTGCAATGGTCGGCGGACGGCCGAAGCCTGTTCGTCATCGCCGGCGACGTCGGCCAGACGAAGCTGTTCCAGATCGACGCCGCCAACGGCGCGGTCGTGCCGATCACCGGCGAGGGCCACGTCTCGGCCTTCGAACAGACGCCGTCCGGCTTCGTCATCGCCCAGGACAGCCTGACCCGTCCAACCGAGCTGTTCGTCAAGACCTTCCGTGGCCGCGAGATGCCGCGCCGCATCACCGACGTGAACCCGGAACTCGACAACCGCCTGTTCGGCGAGGCCGAGCAGTTCAACTTCGCGGGCTGGAACGGCGAGACCGTCCACGGCTACGTCATCAAGCCGGCCAACTATGTCGAAGGCCAGAAGTATCCGGTCGCCTTCCTGATCCACGGCGGGCCGCAGGGGTCGTTCGGCAACAGTTGGTCCTACCGTTGGAACCCCGAGACTTACGCCGGCGCCGGCTATGCGGTCGTGATGATCGATTTCCACGGTTCCACCGGCTACGGCCAGGGCTTCACCGACGCGATCAGCCAGCACTGGGGCGACCGTCCGCTGGAAGACCTGCAGAAGGGCTGGGCCGCCGCACAGTCGAAATACAGCTT
>CAMLNY010000115.1 GCA_946481405.1 uncultured Brevundimonas sp.
GCGAGGCCAGCGGCGTGCGCAGCTCGTGGCTGGCGTTGGCGAGGAAGTCGACGCGCATAAGTTCCATGCGCCGCACGTCCGTCTCGTCCCGCAGGCCCAGGATGGCCATGGTCGCCCCGCCTGGCGACGGCAGCGGCCGCACCCAGGCCTTCCAGTGCCGCGTGCGGGCCCCGGCGGCGTTGTAGTCGCTCGTCCGGCTCACCCCACCGAACAGGGCCTCGTCCACCGCCTCCAGCACGTTCGGGTCGCGCATGGCCGAGACGAGCAGCGCCCCTTCCCGCTGGATTCGCAGCAGATCGCGCGCGGCGCGGTTGGCCAGGACGATGCGGCGACCGGCGATGTCGTCCGCCTCTCCGCCGCTGACGATCATGACCGGGTCGTCCAGCGCCTCGAACACGCTGTCCAGAAGGGCGGCGTCCTCCGTAGCGGATGGGCTGACACCTGGCACGATCGCCGCGGCCTCCCCTGCCGCCTGCGGTTTCCGACGCACGCCCAGCAGGGTTACCGCCGCCATTACCGCCGCTCCGCCCAGCAACCATGCCGCGGCATCGGGGCGCAGCGACGCGAGGATCAGCATAATGATGACGCCGACGCCGCCGGCCCCATGGGTCCAGAACCGTGAGGTGGCGGGCGGCGCGACCGGGGACGGAGACTCGTCGAACGGCATGGTTTCGGCGCCTCCCACCCGACGTCCGGCCCCGCCGACGTCTCCTCCTTCCCTAGAACGAGCCGCCCCGAAAAGGCGAGAGGATTCGGGGCTTCGAGACCGCTGTTCGGTCATAGGCCTTTTTTTTACCTATGGGGTTCAATGTGATCCGGAATGTCGGGGAAGACACGCCTTTGAACTGGATCCTCAACTGCCTGGTGGTCGAGCACGACTGGCGGCTCGTGCTGCTGGCGGCGGCCGTCTGCGTGGTCGGCCTGGCGACCTGCATCACCCTGATCGGCATGGCGCGCAACAGCAGCGCCCGAATGCGGATGGGCTACGGGGCCGCGGCCGGTCTGGTCGGCGGTCTGGCCGTCTGGGCGACCCACTATCTGGCCATGCTGGGCTACCGGTCCGACTCCCTGATCCGGTATGCGGCGGGCGAGACACTGCTATCGCTCGGCATCGTGGTGGTCGGTCTGGTGCTGGGCGTCGCCGTGGCTCTGAACAGCGGATCGCGCCTGACGCGGGCCCTGGTGGCCGCGCTGGCGGCGACCAGCGTCGCCTCGATGCATTTCGTCGGCATGGCCGCCATGCGGATCGAGGGCGGCGTCCTGGCCTGGAACTACGCCAGCGCCGCCGCCGCCATCGGCCTCAGCATCCTGATCGCCCTCTGCACCGCCCTGTGGGTCAAGCGTGACGGCTGGTGGCGCATCCCGGCGAACAGCACCTTCGCCGTGCTCAGCGTCGTGACCCTGCACTTCGGCGGCATGTCGGCCATGACCGTTGCTCCGGACCCGACCGCCACCCTGTCTGCCAGTCTGATTTCGGAGTCCGGTCTCCTCCTGTGGGTCGTGGGCGGAGCCACGGTCGTGGTCGTGATCGCCTCGATCGTCACCGGCATGGGGCTCTGGGGGCGTTCGTCCGCGCTGAACCACCTGCGTGAGGCCATTGACGCCATGCCGGACGGTCTGGGGTTCTACGACGCGGACGATCGGCTGCTGATCTGGAACGCCCGCTACGCCGAGGTGAACCCCGAGGTCGTCAACGCCCTGTCGGTCGGAGTCAAGTTCCGCGACATGCTTCAGTTGGGGGTCGACCAAAGGCTCTATGCCGAGGCGATCGGCCGCGAAGAAGAGTGGATTGCTGAACGGATGGCCGCCCGCCGCCGTCTGTCCAACACCATGGAACAGCAGATCGCCGGCAATCGCTGGCTGCGCGTCCAGGACCGCCGCACCTCGAACGGCGGTATCGTCACGGTCGTCAACGACATCTCGGACCTGAAGCGCGACGCCGTTTCGCTGGCCGAGGCGCGTGATGCGGCGGAGCAGGCGAACCGGGCGAAGTCCGAGTTCCTGGCCAATATGAGCCACGAGATCCGCACGCCCCTGAACGGCGTCATCGGCCTGACCCAGGCGCTGGCGCGCACGCCGCTGGCGGCTGACCAGCGCGAAATGCTCGATCTGATCCAGTCGTCGGGCCATACGCTCCAGACCTTGCTGAGCGACATTCTGGATCTGGCCCGGGTCGAGTCCGGGCGTCTGGAGATCGCCGACGAGGTGTTCGACCTGTCCCGCGCACTTAACGACGCGGCCCAGCTCTATCGGGAGCCGGCGTCCGAGAAGGGACTGCAGTTCTTCGTCGACATCGAACCGGAAGCGGCGATCTGGGTTCGCGGCGACGTGGTCCGGGTCAAGCAGATCCTGACCAACCTCGTATCCAACGCGGTCAAGTTCACCTCCACTGGCTTCGTCCGCATGACGGCCTGCGTGGGACACGACCGGACCGGCGCGCAGATTTTGCGTTTCACGGTCGAGGACACCGGAGTCGGTTTCGACGCGGCGGCCAAGGCGCGGCTATTCACCCGCTTCGAACAGGCCGACGGCACCATCACGCGCCGCTTCGGCGGCACAGGGCTGGGTCTGGCCATCTGCCGCCAGCTGGCCGACATGATGGGCGGCGAGCTGGACTGCGAGAGCGAGCCCGGCGGCGGCTCCGCCTTCATTCTGACCCTGCCCCTGAACGAGGCCGAGGCCCCGGCGGCCGCCGTCGTGACGCACCACGCGACCGAGGAGCATGCGACCGACCGCATGCGGGTGCTGGTGGCCGACGACCACCCGACCAATCGCAAGGTGGTCGAACTTATCCTGTCCCAGGCTCCGGTCGAACTGGTTCAGGCGGAGGACGGCGCCCAGGCGCTGGAGGCGGCCCGGTCCCAGACCTTCGACCTGATCCTGATGGACATGCAGATGCCGGTCATGGACGGGCTGACGGCGGTGCGTGAGATCCGCCTGCACGAGATTACCATGGGTCGTGAATCGGCTCCGATCGTGATGCTGACCGCCAACGCCCTGCCCGAACACGTGGCGGCGGCCCTGGCGGCCGGCGCCAACCGCCACCTCGCCAAGCCGTTTGACGCGGCCGAGCTGCTGGCCGTCGTGTCCGAACTTGGTGGTGAGAATCCGCAAAAGGCCGCGGCGGCCTGAACCGTAATCTTCCGGCGCGTTCAACCGCCGAAACCGTCTTCACGGCATGCAAAGCCCGCCGATGCCGCAAGGCATCGGCGGGCTGCTTCTTCGGTCAGAGTTGAGCGTCTACTCGTAGCCGTGGGCGGCTTCGTTGATGACCTGCGAGGGCATCTGGCTGAAGTCGACCGTGGTCGGGGCCGAGGCGATGGCGAGCTTGGCCTGGTAGGTCTTGATGACGTGCTCCAGACGACGGCGGACCTCACGTTCGGCCTCCGAACCCTGATCGAGCGACAGAGGGGCCAGGCAGAAGTCGATGATGGCCTGGGGGCGGCTCAGCGGTTCCATTTCGTCTCTCTCCTGTTATTCGGCCGCGACGAACTGTGCGGTTTCAGTGGATTCCTTCATGGCGGTCGTGGACGACTGCCCGTTGGAAATGACGGTGGCGACCTGATCGAAGTAGCCGGTGCCGACCTCGCGCTGGTGGCGGGTGGCCGTGTAGCCGATGGCCTCGTTCGAGAACTCGCGCTGCTGCAGCAGGTCGGCGATGTTGGCATAGGACAGGCCGCGCGCGATGCAATGGTCCAGACCCGTGCCCGGCTTCAGGCGGAAGAAGCCTTCCGGCGTGCGGTTCTCGCGGTCGATGAAGGGCTGGTCCCGCTCGTCGACGTCCGAAGTGATCAGCTGGGCGCTTTCGGCGTCCGTCCGTGCCACCGTGATGGTCGGCGTGCCCATGACGTCGGCGGCCAGACGGGCGGCGATCAGGTTCCGCTCATGCGCCTGGGTCGGGATCAGGACCTTGCCGCCCAGGTGGCCGCACTTCTTCTCCGAGGCCAGCTGGTCCTCGAAGTGGACGCCCGCGGCGCCCGCCTCGATGAAGGCCTTCATGATCTCGAACGAGTTCAGCGGCCCGCCGAAGCCGGCCTCGGCGTCGGCGACGATGGGGGCGAACCAGTCGCGCTTGGCGCCGCCCTCGGCGTGCTCGATCTGGTCGGCGCGCTGAAGGGTGCGGTTGATGCGGCGGCACAGTTCCGGCGCGGCGTTGGCCGGATACAGCGACTGGTCCGGATACATGGCGCCGGCGGTGTTGGCGTCGGCCGCGACCTGCCAGCCCGACAGATAGATGGCCTTCAGGCCCGCGCGGACCATCTGCATGGCCTGGTTGCCGGTGACGGCGCCCAGGGCGTTGATGAAGGGTTCGGTGTGCAGCAGCTCCCACAGACGGTTGGCGCCGCGCTCGGCCAGGGTGTGGGTGATCGGCACCGAACCGCGCAGCTTGAGCACGTCTTCCGGGGTGTACGGACGCTCGATGCCGTCGAAGCGGCCTTTGGGCGAGGGAACCAGATCGGCGAAGGTGGTCATGGCGCTCTGTCTTCGGTTCTGACCAAAGCGGAAATTGCCTCGGTTCGGTCAGGACAGAAAACACGCCGCAGTCATTTCTGATACAGACGCAGGCGCATCCGCGAAGTCATCTTGTCACATCATGACTCTTGCTATTCAGTCACTTTGTGACATTCTGCGGACATGGACACGACAGCCGACCGCAAGCTGTTCCTCGGCGCCCGGCTGAAACGGCTGCGCCGCGACCGGGGCCTGACACAGACGGCGATGGCCGCCGACCTCGGCGTCTCGCCCAGCTATCTGAACCATATCGAACGCAACCAGCGCCCGGTCACGGCCCAGTTGCTGCTGCGTCTTGCCCAGACCTATGACGTCGATTTGCGCCGGCTGGGCCAGTCGGACGTCGCGGGCGAGGCGGAGTTGTCGGAAGCCCTCGCCGACCCTCTGTTCCAGGGGCTCACCGTTCCGCGCCACGAATTGCTGCAACTGACGGAAGAGGCGCCCGCCGCCGCCGAAGCCCTGCTGCGGCTCTACCGCGCCTTCTCCGAACAGCGGGATCGCGCCCGCGCGGCCGTCGCCGACGGCGGCGATGTGGCGACCGGCCCCTCCCCCGCCGACTGGGTGCGCGAGCACATCCAGTCGCGCGCCAACCATTTCCCCGAACTCGACACGCTGGGTGAGGCCCTGCACGCCGCGCTCGACCCCAACCAGACCGGGGAGGGCTTCGAGGCCCTGGCCCGCGCGCGGCTTCAGGCGCGCCACAACCTGTCGGTCCGCGTCATGCCAGCCGAGGTCATGGTCGAATGGACGCGCCGGTTCGACCCGCACCGGCGCCGCCTCCTGCTGTCGGAGACGCTGGATCCGTCTTCGCGCGCCTTCGCCATTGCCTATCAACTGGCTCTGTCCGAGCATGAGGCGGAGCTTTCAGCCCTGACCGACGCGGCGCGGCCGCCGGACGAGACGACGCGCGCCCTGCTCAAGGTCGCCCTGACCAACACCCTCGCCGCCGCCGTCCTCATGCCCTACGCCGCCTTCCAGAGGCTGGCCGAGACCACCGGCTACGACATCG
>CAMLNY010000116.1 GCA_946481405.1 uncultured Brevundimonas sp.
GACGCTCAGGTCGTTGCGCAGATAGACATCGGCACCGACGTTGAAGAGGTCGGCAAACTCCAGCACCGGCAGACCATCTTCCTGGATCTGCATGTATTTCGATCCGCTGGACGCCAGCGGCAGGCCGCGGATCGTGTAGGCGGAGTTGCCGTCGCCGGTGGACGACTCGGTGCGGATGCCCGGGATGTTGCGGATGATGTCGGCCAGCGAGCGGGCGCCCAGCACCTCGATCTCGTTCTGCCTCAGGGCGCTGGTCGAGGTCGCGCTGTCCAGCCGGTCCCGGCCCCGGGCCACCCCGGTCGAGAACACCGCCTCGGTGCGCGCGGGCGTCGGCGCCGGGGTCTGCGCCCGGGTCTGGATCACCTCGCCGGTATCGGCCGTCTTCTCGACTTCAGCGGCGTATGCAGGGCCCCAGGCCGCTACCAGAACGACGGGCGCGAAGCCCAACAGAAACGTCTTTTTCTTCACAGTCTTCTCGCAGGATTGACGCGGTCGATCCTGCGGTTTTGGAGAAGAAGGATAATTACAGATTTACCGTGATTGTAGGTAGTATCACTTAAGTATCGCCGATTTCCCAAGGTGATCGTCGATCACCCGTCGGGGTGACCCTTCAGTGTCGCTATAGCGCTGGTGCGGGCCATCGGACGGGACCGGACCCACGACCGCCTCAGCGCCCTGGCTCAAAGTCGGCTTGGCGACTTTGGTATGTTTTTCAGCCTCTTAAAGATCGCGAAACCTTGGTCGCCGTAGATGGGCGACGAGGGGAAATGTCCAGACAGTCCGCCATTACGCGTGCGCAGCTCGTGCGCATCCTGTTTTACGGCGTTATGGCCGTAGCGCTCGTGGTGCTGACCGTCGGCGGCCTGATCGCCTATGCCGCCCACGTCGTGGACGCCCAGCACGTAAAGACCCAGCGCGATCTGACGGAACTCCGGATCGAACAAAGGCTGGCGAGTCTTCGCGAGGATCTGTTGTCCGCGACTGTCTGGAACGAAGCTTTCGATCGCACCGTGGCGGAGGACCCCGAGTGGATGCAGATCAACTACGGCGACTACTACGCGGACTACATGGGCCACGACGTCACCGTCGTTTACGATCCTGATGGCCTTCCCGTCTTTGCGTCGCGAAACAGCGAATCAGTCGCTCCGTCGGCTGAGCGCGACCTTGTCGCCGCGGTCCGCCCGCTCGTCGAGGACGTACGGCGTCAGGCCGTGCGGAAAGCCCCCGGCGGCCGGCGCACTCATTTCGGACTGGAGGTGGTCAGCACCGTCGAGGCCACGGTCATGGTGGGCGGCCAGCCCTACTTTGTGACAGCCTCGACCGTGGTCCCGGAAGACGCCGAGCACGATGTGGCGGGAACCCTGGAGCCGATCGTCGTATCCGGCGTCGCCGTCTCAAGCTTCATGGCCACACTCGAAAAGGAGTTGCAGCTCGGCGCTCCCCGGCTCTTGCCGGCGGATGCCGCCCCCCGCCCCGGCCAGATCACCCTCGCGGACTCATCCGGCCGAGCGCTGGCGGTCGTCGCCTGGACGGCGGATCGCCCGGGTCTGCATCTTCTGATGGGAGCCATCCCCGCGCTGGCGGCAATGATCGTCCTGCTTTTTTGCGCCCTCGGGTTCGCCGGCGTCCGCGTTTACCGCCTGGTCCGCGACCTGGCCCGTAATGAGGACGCCCTCGACCGGTCCCTCGCCGAGGCGGAAGCGGCCAACGCAGCGAAATCGCAGTTCCTGGCCAACATGAGCCATGATCATCGCGATGTCCGAACTGCTGCTGGCCGCCCAGTCCGATGACCGCGCGCGGGATATGGCCCGCACCATCGTCGCGTCCGGCCAGACCCTGCGTCACGTCGTCAACGACGTTCTGGACATGGCGAAGATCGAGGCCGGCTCGCTCAGTTTCGAGAGCTGCGAGTTCGACCTGCACGACGTGCTGGAATCGGTCGCCGATCTCCATCGCGCGGCCTCCTCCGCCAAGGGGGTCGCGCTCCATCTCACGGTCCGGGAGAACGCGGCCGGGGTCTATCTGGGCGACAGGACCCGCGTCGCCCAGATCGTCTCCAATCTCATCGGCAACGCCGTCAAGTTCACCGCCACGGGCTCGATCCGCGTCATGGCCCGTCTGCATCGCGAGCACGGCCTGTGCATCTCGGTGACCGACAGCGGCATCGGCTTCGATCGCGCCACAGCTGCGCGCCTGTTCCAGCGCTTCGAACAGGCGGACACCTCGATCAACCGCCGCTTCGGCGGCACGGGTCTGGGTCTGTCGATTTGCGCGGCCCTGGCTAGCCAGATGGGCGGCGGCGTCAAGGTCCGGTCTGTCCCCGGCAAGGGCTCCACATTCCTCGTCAGCCTGGGGCTTCCCAAGGTCGCCCCTCGAGAGGAGCCGACGACGTCGCTGTCGGTCGATGCAGCGCCCGCGCCGGACGGCCTGGCCGCGCTGCGGGTGCTCTATGCTGACGATCACGCCGTCAACCGGCAGGTGGTCGCCATGATCCTGGAGCCGCTAGGCGTGTCCGTCACCCTGGTGGAGGATGGAGCCGCCGCTGTACAAGCCCTTGAGGCCGGCGCATTCGATCTTGTCCTGATGGACGTCCAGATGCCCGTCATGGACGGACTGACCGCCACCCGACGCATCCGCGACCTCGAGCGTTCCAGCGGGCGACCCCGCACCCCTATCGTTTCGCTCACGGCGAACGCGATGCCCGACGATGTGAGCCGCAGTCTGGAGGCGGGTTCCGACCTTCACCTCGCCAAGCCCATCCGACCCGCAGAATTGATTTCCGCCGTCGACGCCCTCGTCTTCGGCCAACAGGCGTCCCCGGACGCCGCAGCCGCCTGAGACCATGTTCAAAGCCCTGCTTCCCGTCATTGCCCTCATCGCCGTCGCCGCCCCTGCCCACGGCCAGTCGTCATGGACGCTCAACGGCAGCGTCGGCGCGGTCAGCGACTACCGGTTCCGCGGAGTCTCTCTCTCCGACGAGCGGCCTGCGCTTCAGGCAGGGCTGACGGCCAGCCACGCTTCCGGCTTCTACGGCGACGTCTTCGTTTCGACGATCGACGAGTACGGCATTGGAGCGGACGGTGACGGCGCCGAGGTCGAAATCACGGGATCGCTGGGCTGGGCGGGAGAGGTCGCCGGCTTCGCGGTTGACGCCGCCGTTTCGTCCTACCGATATCCCGATGGCGACGATGTGAACTACGTCGAGATTCCGCTCGAGGTCAGTCGTGCAATCGCCGATCTGACGCTCAGCGCCGGCGTGGCCTATGCGCCGTCGCAGGAGGCTCTCGGGGACGAAGACAACCGCTATGGGTGGCTGGGCGTCGACTATCGCCCGCTCCAGTGGCCTTTCGCGCTCGAAGCCCGGGTCGGCCATGAAGACGGAGCGTTCGCGCCCGAGGGCAAGACGGACTGGAGCCTCGGTGCCAACCGCGAGTTCGGGCCGGTGACCCTCGATCTGTCGTGGGTGGATGCTGACGAAGAAGACGGAGTCTTGGTGGCGTCGGCCTTCTGGAACTTCTGATTGACCTGCTCGGCGTCGGCCGATGATCCGGCGCCTGCGATAGCCGCGCTGTTAGGCGCGGATCGTCCTCAAACCCCTTTTGATTCAACGACCCTCTCTAACGAGAGCCTTTATCCGCGCCTTGGTATGAACCGGGCGCACACTTCCGGGCATGAACCAGAGCAACCCCCGCCCGCCCCGTCTCACCCCTGACGCCTGGGCCGCCGCCCGGGAAGACTATATCGCCGGCGTCAGCGCCGCCGTCGTGGCCGAACGCCATGGCACGACCGAGCGCAGCGTCCGCCGTCGCGCCGTGGCGGAGGGCTGGCGCCGTCGTCCCCTGCCCCGCGCCACGCTTGGGGAGACTGCGCCCTGGATGCCCAGGCGACGGGCGAAGGTGGAGGAGATCGAGCGCGATCCGACGCTGGATGAAGTGGACGAGGCCGAAACGATCTCGCGCTTCGGACTGTTGTTCAGTCCGGACGCCCGCCAACTGCGGCTCTTCGCCTTCCGCCAGGCTTCCGAACATGCCGCCATGAACCAGCCTCAGCAGGCGGTCGCCTGGATGCGGCTCGTTCAGCTGGCCGAGCGCTGTGGCGGGCGGCTGGATGAGGACTCCTCCGACTTCCGCGAGATCGACTACCTCCGCGCCGCCTATCTGGAGCGGTTGCAGGAGGCCGTCGCCCGGGGTCTGGCCGAGACAGCGGCACAGGAGGCTGCGGGGACCAAGGCCGCTCCATGACCTCCCGGGAAAACAGGCTGGGGATTTCGTCCGTTTCGTCCGTTTCGTCATGGTGTTTTTCGTCCGGACGAACCGGACGAAATTGTCCCTAAGCCAGCTTCAGCGACATCGCTCCGCCGACCCATTCGACCCGCGCTTTCTCGCGCGCCGCCTCGGCCGCCGCGTCATTCCCAAGCGCCGCCTCGGCCTCGGCCAGAACGAAATAGCTGTAGGGGTCCATCGGCCAGTCGGTCAGAAGCTCCTCGATCTTCGCCTTGGCCCCCGCCGCGTCGCCTCCGGCCAGCAGGGCGGCCGCCAGACTGCGCCGGGTCGGGTACCAGATGATGGGCGGGTCGCCGCCCTCCTCGCCCGAGCCCTGGATCTCGGCCGCGCGGGTGAAGGCGGCGACGGCGGCCGCCGCATTGCCCTCGATCATCGCCGCCCGCCCTTCCAGCACCCGCTGGAACACCTCGACGAAGTCCTTGCGGTCCTGGACTTGAGCGCCGGTGATGGCGTCGCTCTCGCGGATGGCCTTGATGGCCTCGGCCTCGGCCCGCACGGCCGCCGCGTTTCCGGCCCGCGCCGCCGCCTCGCCCCGGCCGTAGCGCCAGCTCGCCCGCAGCAGCGGCTTCGACTCCGGCGGCTCCTGCAGCGCGGCGACCTCGGCGGCCGATCCGAACCGCCCGTAGATCGCATAGGCGTCGTTGGCCATCAGCTGACGCCACTGGTTGTCGACCGGGATGTCCGGATAGGTCTTGAGGAAGCCCTCGGCCAGCCTCAGCCCCGCCTCCGCGCCCCCGGCCATCAGGGCCCCGCCCATGCCGAAGTGGATGTTGTGGGCGTGCAGCGGCATGCCCGTGATCCCGCCCGGCGGGGCCGCGAGCTCGTCGTACCGCTTGTCCAGCGCGACGGCCTCCACATTGGAGTTCATCGCATCCCGGTACCGCCCTACCCGGTAGAAGGTGTGCGACGGCATATGCACCAGATGGCTGGCCGAGGGCGCCAGCCGCGCCAGCCGCTCGCCGTAGGGAATGGCCTTGTGCGGGTCGTCGGACCACTCCGTCAGATGGATGTACAGGTGGATGGTCCCCGGGTCGTCGGGCGCGCCGGCCAGCGAGGCCTCCAGGATCTCCATCGCCCGGGTGATGCCCCGGTCGGCGGCCTTGCCCTCGTTGAGCAGCCAGTCGACACGTACGGCGTCGGGCCGCTCCTCACCGAGGTCACCGACGGGCTCTCGATGGGCGACGTCTCGGCGTCGCTGCTCACCACGCTGCCCGTGGTGGCGTTCGGCAT
>CAMLNY010000117.1 GCA_946481405.1 uncultured Brevundimonas sp.
CGCGGGCTCGCTCCAGGGCGGGGTCGCGACGGGTTCCGACGACGACCCGGATCAGGCGGCGGTGGATCGCGACCTCGCCCAACGAGGTCGGGCGGACAAGTCCTAGACGCCGCCGACGGGCGTTTGCCTTGCTGCGGCCCCATCGTTGGGCCACGGTAGCGGGGGAAGAGGTCTCAGGGACGACACCGAATGAAGCGTATTCTGGCGGCGATGGCACTGGCGTGCGTAGCCGTGGCCCCGGCCGCCTGTGGTCCTAAAGACGGCGAGAAAGCTGCCGCCGAGACCCCACCTCCGGTTGAGGCCGCCGAAAGCGCAGCCTCCACCGCTCCCGCGACCACGCCCGCCCCTTCGGCTGGTCCGGCCGCCGCGCCCGACGCGCCGGCCTTCGCTGTCCTCTACCCCGGCGCCACGCTCGAGACCGCGCCCGTCACCGCCACCGGGCCGACGGGTCCCGGCGGGATCGCCACCTATACGACCGACGCCGACCCGGACGCCGTGATCGCCTTCCACCGCGCCCGGGCAGAGGCCGCCGGCCTGTCGTCGTCCATGGCCATGAACCAGGGCGACGCCCGCGCCTATGGTGCCACCAGCGTCGACGGCCGCGCCAACCTGCAGGTCGTGGCCTCCGCCACCGAGGATGGCCCGACTTCGGTCCAGCTCAGCTGGAGCGCCGGTAAGTGAGACACGCGATCCTGATCGCCGTCACGGCCTGCGTTCTCTCCGTCCCCGCCGCCGCACAGCAGACCGCGGCGGCCAGCTATCTCGACCACGCAGCTCTTCAGGCCCTCGCAGACGCCGTCCCGCCCGCCCCCGTCGCCGGCTCGCCCGAGGATCAGGCCGATGTCACCGCCTCCGATCGCCTGCGAGCGCTGGAGAACACCGACCGCTGGATGCTGGCGACCCGCCACGCCGAACTGCGTCCGGCCCTGGCCCTGGCCCATTTCGATTGCGCCCTCGGCTTCCGGCTGACCGCGGAGGACTCGCCGCGCCTGGTCTCGATCCTCGAACGCGTCCTCCATGACGCCAACGAGGCGGCGGAATTCGCCAAGGCCCGCGCCCATCGTCCCCGCCCGGTCGGCGCCGACCTCGAACGCCCTGCCTGTCAGGTCGTCTCACCGGCCGGTCGCGCCAGCCCCTCCTACCCCTCCGGGAGCGCCACGGTCGGCGCGGCCTATGGCGAAGTCATCGCCGCCCTCGTCCCCGACCGCGCCGCCGAGGCGGCCCGCATCGGCCATGAGATCGCCGTCAGCCGCATGGTCTGCGCCATGCACTATTCGTCCGACGTCGCCGAAGGCGAAAAGCTGGGCAAGGCGACCTTCCACCAGATCGCGGCCACACCCGCGTATCAGGCCGACGCCGTCGCCGCCCGCGAGGAGATCGCCCGCGCCCGCGCCGCCGGCCTGACCAGCCCTGCCTGCGCCGCCGAACGCGCCGCCCTGGCCACGCCCCTGCCCTGAGATCGGCCGGTGTTCGCAGCCGGGATCCTGCTCGTCCTCCTCGCCGCCGATCCGGTCGTCGCCCGCCCCTGCTCGCCCGCCGAGGTCGAAGCTTTGACCGCCCCGGCCGCTACCGAGCCGATGCGCCTGACCTGTTTCGCGACCCTGCCGCCCGGCCGGTCAATCCGCCGCCATGTCATCTTCGAAGGCGCCGAGGCCTCGGGTGCGGGCTTGGACTGCAATGGGGGTGCGATCGGCTTTCCCGGCCGTCCCAGCAGAACCAATGACCCCACCGTCGCCGTCTGGTCCCGTCGCGATAGCGACGGATGGAGCATCCCGCGCGACGTCCGGCTCAGCCGCTGCATCATCCACGGCAATCTGCGCGTCTGGGGCCTCGGCCGGGATGATCGGGACGGGCTGCGCGCCTCATCTCGCACAGCCGGCCACACCACTCGCCTGCAGGCCACGGCCCCCTCCGGTCTGACGCTCGACGGGGTGAGCTTCGTCGCGACCGGATCCATCCCTCTCTATGTCGGACCGGGCGTTACCGCCGTGCACATGACCGGCGGAGGCTTCCGCGGGACCTCCGTGTCCACCGCGGTCTATCTGGACGCCGAGAGCGCGGGCGCCACGATCCGCAACGTCACATTCGACATCAGCACCGGCCGGGAACAGATCGCCGTCGACGGTTCGGCCCGCAATCGCATCGAGCGCAACCGCTTCCAGCTGAACGGACGCGGCGGCGTCTTCCTGTATCGCAACTGCGGTGAGGACGGTGTGATCAGGCACCAGACGCCGTCGAACAACACCATCACCGGCAACCGCTTCGACGGCGCCGCCCTGCTCCTCCCCCGGCCGATCGTGATCGGTTCACGCGAAGGGCGCAGGCGCTATTGCGGCGACGACGCAGGCTGGCCCTTCGGCTCCAGCGCCGACGACGGCGACCATGCGACCGGCAATCTGGTCAGCGGCAACAGCGTCCGCCGCCGGGGACTGCCCGGCTGGCTTCAGGGCGACTGAACTCAGGCTGGCCGCGGCGACGCCAGGGCGCCGTAGAGGTCCGTTCGGCGGTCGCGGAAAAAGCCCCAGGCGGCCCGATGCCGGTCGATATAGTCGAGGTCGAATTGGTGAACCAGTACGCCCTCGTCGTCCCGGCCGAAGCTCTCGACCAGATCGCCCCGGTGATCGGCGATGAAGGACGAGCCGTAGAAGACCTGCCCCGCCTCGGTCACCTGCTCGTGCCCGATGCGGTTCGCGCCCACGACCGGCACGACGTTGGACACGGCGTGACCCTGCATGGCGCGACGCCACGGCTCGGCGGTGTCCAGTTCCTTGTCGTGGGGCTCGGACCCGATCGCGGTCGGATAGAACAGCACCTCCGCCCCCTGCAGCATCATCGCCCGCGCCGTCTCCGGGTACCACTGATCCCAGCAGATGCCGACGCCGACGCGGCCGAACCGGGTGTCCCAGACCTTGAAGCCCGTATCTCCGGGGCGGAAATAGTATTTCTCCTGATAGCCGGGACCATCTGGGATGTGGCTCTTGCGATAGACGCCCAGCGGCGAGCCGTCGGCGTCCAGCATGACCATGGAGTTGAAATAGTGCGGCCCCTCGCGCTCGAAGATCGAGACGGGGATGGCGACGCCCAGAGTCTTGGCCACCTCCGCCATCGCGACCACGGCCGGATGCTCACGCCACGGATACGCTGTGCCGAACCACTTCTCCTCCTGGGAGACGCAGAAATAGGGCCCCTGGAACAGTTCGGAGGGCAGGATGACCTGCGCACCCTTCGACGCCGCCTCTCGGACGAGCACGGCCGTCTTCTTGATGTTCGTCTCCATGTCCTCGCCGTACGAGGTCTGGAGGGCAGCCACGGAGATCACTCTGGATTCTGGGCGGACCATCAGGCGGGCTCCTGCTGGGAGATGCAATGGAAGGATCCGCCGCCCGACAGGATGGCGACCGACGGCAGAAGAATGATCTCGCGATCCGGGAACACGGCGGCCAGCGCCTCGCCGGCCAGCTTCGACGCGACGTCGTCGCCATAGGTCGGCACGACCACGGCCCCGTCCGCGATCAGGAAGTTCATGTGGCTGGCGGGAACGACCTCGCCGTCCTGGTTCTCCAGCAAACCGGGCGAGGGGATGCGCACCACCTTGAACCCGGCCGCCGCCAGATCGCGGGCGCAGGCGTCATAGACCTCCGCATTCGGATCGTCGGTCCCGAAGGCGATCGGACAGGTGACGACCCCCGGCGCCACGAACCGCGCCAGATTGTCGACGTGACCGTCGGTGTGGTCGTTCAACAGCCCGTCGCCCAGCCAGACCACGCGGGTCGCGCCGAGCGCCTCGGCCAGCACGGCCTCCGCCTTCGCCTCGGTCCAGCCCTCGTTGCGGTTCGGGTTCAACAGACACTGGCGCGTGGTCAGGATCGTGCCCGCTCCGTCGTGGTCCAGAGCGCCGCCCTCCATCACCGCGTCGGTGCGGCTCAGCGGAACGCCTGAGGACGCGCCGATCTGGTCCGCGACCGTATCGTCGAACTCCAGCTCGTACTTGCCGCCCCAGCCGTTGAAGCGGAAGGCGGCGGCCGTCCTGGAGCCCGCGCCGAAGATCGGGCCGGTGTCGCGCAGCCAGATGTCGCCGAACCTGCCGGCCACGATGGTGACGCCATCGACGCCCGCGAACCGGGCCTTGGCATCGGCAAGCGCCTCATCCTTGCCGACCAGCAGTTTCACCTGCTCGCGGCCGGGTCCGGCCAGGGCGCGAACCAGCGCCTCGACTTCGGCTTGCGCGGGCTCAAGGTTCTCCTCCCAAAGTGCGCCATGGCTGGGCCAGCCGACCCACATCGCCCGGTGGGGCGACCATTCGGCGGGAATCGGAGAAACGGCCATCGGCGGGAGACTTCCTTCGAGAAACGGCGGGAACCGCGCCAGATAGCGACGCCCTGTCCCCGCTTCAATGCCACGGACCTGCGGCGGGTCGCGACAAAGAAAAAGGGCGGCCCCGCGAAGGGCCGCCCTGATCCATTTCGTCTCCGGTTCGAGCCTAGAAGCTCGTGCCCAGGGTCAGCATCATCGTGCGCGGCGCGCCGAGCGAGAAGGTACGGACCACGCCGTTCTGGATGATGACGCCGGCGGTCGGGTCGACGTCGACAGCCAGGGCGTTGTTACCCGACGAGATCGAAGCCGGGTACTCTTCGTCGAACAGGTTGGTGACGTTGAACTGAACGAAGGCGTTACGGATGCCGAAGGTGTCGGTCAGGTCGTAGCGGCTGTCGAAGTCGACGACCGTGTAGGACGGCGTCTTCTCGTCATTGACGTCGGTGGTGAAGCGTTCGTCGACCCACTTGCCTTGCAGGCCCAGCGACCAGTTCGGCGTCACGTCCCAGTTGGCGCGCAGGTGGTAGGTCCACTCCGGCGTTTCGACCAGCCTCTTGCCGGTCGTCGGCAGGAAGCGGCCGGTGCCGAGCGGCACGTCGTCCTGGACTTCCGAGGTGTTGTACGAGGCGGAACCACCGAACGAGAAGGTGTCGGTGACGGCCCATTCGAACTGCGCATCGACGCCCGACTGTTCAACCGAACCCAGGTTGCGGTCGACCGACAGGTTGAAGGTCGGCGAAGCCGGATCGTTGTCGAACGACGTCACGATGCGGTTGTCGAACGTCACGTACCAGGCCGCGATCGAGGCGATCAGGGTCGAGGACGTGTAGCGGTAACCGAGGTCATAGGACTTGGTCACTTCCGGCTGCACGGCCGAGAAGTCCAGGTTGCCGGCGGCGTTGCGGACCGGCTGGTACAGGTTGTCGGTGCGCGGAAGCGAGATGCCTTCGGCGTAGCTGACATAGACCTGGTTGTTATCCAGGAAGCGGTAGCTGGCGCCCAGGTTCGGCAGGATATCGTCGAACTTCAGGGTCTGCTGGTACGGACGAATGAACTGCGTCGTGCCGGTCGTGGCGAAGTTCACGTTGCCGTTGGCCAAGGTGGCCGAGGGCGTTTCGGTCGTGCAGCGCACGGTCGAGGTGCCGCTCTGCGAGAAGGAGGGCGTGCAGATGACGCACGTGCCCTATCGCGGCACCGC
>CAMLNY010000118.1 GCA_946481405.1 uncultured Brevundimonas sp.
ACATCGAGTTCCTGCTCTACTGCCACCAGGCGCTGGGCTCGAACGACCGCCGTCTGGTCGACGCCATCCAGCGCGGCATGGACATCTTCATCGCCACCCAGCAGCCCATGCCCCAACCGGCGTGGGGCCTGCAGCACTACCCCGACACCCTCAAGCCCGCGCCCGCCCGCACGATCGAGCCGAAGGCCTTCGCCACCCACACGACGGCGACGAACATCCGTTCGATGATCGGCTTCTACAAGCTGACCGGCGACCGCAAATATCTGGCCCGCCTCCCCGAGGCCCTGGACTGGCTGGATCAGGTCAGGACGCCCCAGAACCTGATCGCGCCGGGCCGGACCCATCCCACCTTCATCCTCGAGGGCTCGAACACCCCGGTGTACATCCACCGGCGCGGGTCCAACATCCGTAACGGCCGCTACTATGCCGACGCGAACCCCAACAATCTGATCGTCCACTACGGCTCCTTCCGGAACCTCGACACGGCCGCCCTGCGCGCCGAGCTGGAAGCGGCCTCCGCCCTGGATCCGGCGGCCCTGATCGCCGCCTCTCCGTTGAAGGCCCGGCCGGGGACCTTGAAGCTGCCGAAGTATTTCACCCTGCGCGACGTCAGCGTCTGGGACATGTCGACCGACGGCCGGCGTCCGCGCCCGGTCCCCGCGGGACGGGCAGCGGAACTGGCGGCCAGCCTCAACACGCGCGGCTACTGGCCGACGCCCATGACCACGACATCCAATCCCTATCGCGGACCCTCGCCCCAGGCGGTGACCGGCGGCGAATACCAGACGACCCGCGTCGGCGACCTGTGGGACACCTCGCCCTACACCACCGACTTCCCGGTGGAATGCATCTCGACGGAGACCTTCGTCCGCAACATGGGCGACCTGATCGAGGCCCTCGCCGGCCCGGCCGCCTGATGCGGCTGGACCGTCGCGCCCTTCTGACCGGTCTGGCGACCACGCCGCTGGCCGGTTGCGGGTCCCTGCTCCGCCTTCCGATGCCGTCCATGGCTTTCATGGGCCACGAACCGGTGGAGCAGAAGGACTGGGGGGCCCTGCCGGACGGCCAGACGGTGGAGATCTTCACCCTGACCAACGACCGGGGCTCTCAGGCGCGGGTCATGACCTTCGGCGGCATCCTGCAATCGCTGAAGGTGCCGGACCGCGACGGGCGGATGGCCGAGGTGGTGTTGGGGCTGGATACGCTGGCCGATTATGTCGAGCGGTCGCGCAACTTCGGTTCGACCGTCGGCCGCTACGCCGGACGGATCGCCAACGGACGGTTCGAGCTGGACGGCCGCGAGGTGCGGCTGGATGTCGGCAATGGCCCTCACTCCAGCCACGGCGGTCCGATCGGATTCGCGAAGCGGAACTGGCTGGGACGGCCCGACCTGACGAACGAAGGGCCGGGCGTGGTTCTGACGCTAGTCAGCGCGGACGGCGACCAGGGCTTCCCGGGACGACTGACCATCTCGGTAACCTACCGGCTGACGCACGACGACCGACTGACCATCGACTACCTGGCCCTGACCGATCGCGCGACGGTGCTGAACCCGACGAACCACTCCTATTTCAACCTGTCCGGCGACCCGGAGCGGCTGGTTCTGGACGAGGAGTTGCAGATCGAGGCCGACGCCTTCGCCGCCTACGCGCCGGACAAGATCGTGACCGGGGAACTTGCGCCGGTGGCGGGCACGCCGTTCGACTTCCGCCAGGCCAAACCGATCGGACGGAACCTGTTCGACGTGAACGAGCAACTCCGGATCGGCGGCGGCTATGACCACTCCTTCGCCATCCGGGGTCAGGGTTTGCGCCGGGCCGGGCGTCTGTCGGACGGCTTCAGCGGGCGGGCCATGGAGATCTGGACCACCGAACCGGCGCTGCACGTCTATACGGCCAACACCGTCGAACTGGTCGGTCGCGGCGGGGCGGCCTATCGCCCCCACTGCGGCGTCGCGCTGGAGACCCAGCATTATCAGAACAGCCCGAACCGCCCCTCCTTCCCGACGACCGTGCTGAGGCCGGGGGAGACCTTCCGATCGCGAACCGAGTTCCGGTTCAGAGCCTCCTGAAACGAAAAGGGCCCCGGCGATCCGCCGGGGCCCTTCTCATTTCGCTGTGTGCGAGAGGCTTACGCCTCGTCGCCGGCCTTCTCGGCCGTGCCGGTTTCCGGCACGACGGCGCCCTTGGTCGGACGAACCGACTGACGTTCGGCGATACGGGCCGACTTACCGCGACGGTCGCGCAGGTAGTACAGCTTGGCGCGACGCACGACGCCGCGGCGCTTCACTTCAATCGACTCGATGTTCGGCGACAGGATGGGGAATTTGCGCTCGACGCCTTCGCCGAACGAGATCTTGCGGACGGTGAAGGTCTCGTTGACGCTGCCGCCGTCACGGGCGATGCAGACGCCTTCGAAGGCCTGAACGCGCTCGCGCTCGCCTTCCTTGATCTTCACCATGACGCGCAGGGTGTCGCCCGGCTGGAAGTCCGGGATCGCGCGGGCTTCGACCAGGCGGGCCTTTTCTTCGGCTTCCAGGGTCTGCAGGATGTTGGCCATGTCTCTATTCTCCTCGGGCTTTTGCGCCCTTTAGCTGTGATTTGGCGGTCCAGGCGTCCCAGAGGTCCGGGCGTCTTTCCCGCGTGGTGATTTCCCGCTGCGCCTCACGCCACTGAGCGATCTTCCTGTGATCGCCCGACAGAAGCACCTCGGGAATGTCGATCCCCTCGAACGTCCGCGGTCGCGTGTACTGCGGGTGTTCCAGAAGACCGTCTTCGAAACTCTCGGACGAAAGGCTTTCCGCCGCACCGAGCACTCCGGGGATCAGTCGTACGCACGCCTCGATCGCCACCATCGCCGCCGCCTCGCCACCGGCGAGAACCGCGTCTCCGACGGAGACCTCCTCGAACCCCCGGGCGTCGAGCACCCGCTGGTCCACCCCTTCGAACCGGCCGCAGAGAACGACGATGCCGTCCGCCCTGGACCAGTCCTTCACTCGCGCCTGCGTCAGGGGCCGACCGCGTGCGCTCATGTACAAAAGCGGCCGGGGCGGGCCCGACAGGCTGTCGAGAGCCCTAGCCACCACGTCCGCTTTCAGCACCTGTCCCGGGCCGCCACCCGCGGGGGTGTCGTCAAGGAAGCCGCGCCTATCCTCGCTGAAGGCCCGGATGTCAAGGGTTTCCAGGCCCCACAGCCCCTTCTCGCGCCAAGCCGTCCCGATCAGCGAGACGCCGAGCGGGCCCGGAAAAGCCTCGGGGAACATGGTCAGAACGGTGGCGGTGAAGGGCATGGGCGCGATCTAGCGCCCCGGCCCGCTCACGTCACGCCTTGGCGGCGATCCCCGTCTCGGCCAGCCACTCCAGGATCTTGCCCTTGGGCATGGCGCCGACCTTAAGCGAGGCCATCTGGCCGTCCTTGAACAGCATCAGCGTCGGGATGCCCTTCACGCCCAGTTTGGACGGGGTCATGGGGCTGTCGTCGATGTTGACCTTGGCGATGGTCACCTGGCCGCCGAGCTCGTCGGAAATCTGCTCCAGAGCCGGGCCGATCTGTTTGCAGGGGCCGCACCACTCCGCCCAGAAGTCCACCAGAACCGGAGTGGACGACTTCAGGACGTCGGCGTCGAAGCTCTCGTCGGTGACCTTGACCGTGGCCATTGGCATATCTCCTGAGGGCGGCGACAGGCGCGCCCGTATGACTGTTGGTCGAGATGTGGGGCGATTCCCGGCGAAATCAACGGAGGACGGCGCCCGGATCATGCAGGACGGTCAGTCGCCGGGCGTCTCCACCCGACCAGGGATAACGCCCGTCTCGACCAGCCAGTTCTCCAGCAACCCGGGCCAGACCGTGTCGGGCGAGTGATTGCGCCGGAGCGCGAAGGCGTGACCACCACGCCCGAACAGATGCACCTCGGAGGGAACGTCCGCCTCGTTTAACGCGCGCGCATACAGGGTGCTGTTGCAGACGGGATCGACGGGATCGTCCCAGGCCTGAAGCAGGAATGTCGGCGGGGTGCGGGCGGTCACACGGATGCGAGGGTCCAGCGCCCCCGACCGGCACAGGTGTCCGGGGAAGAAGGCGATCGCGAAGTCGGGCCGGCTGCTGATCCGATCGACGGCATCGACCGGCGCGTACTCCGGCTCAAAGATGTTGCTGGTCTGGGCGACGAGATAGCCGCCGGCCGAAAACCCCATGACGCCGATCCTGTCCGGATCGACGCCCAGTTCGGCGGCGCGCGACCGGACGAGGCGGATCGTGCGCTGGGCGTCCTGAAGCGCGGGCGCCGGTCTGGGGTCCATGATGCAGCGGCACTCGGGGTTCCAGGAGTGATTGCTGAACGGCACACGGTATTTGGACAGGATGCAGGTCATGCCTCGAGCCGTGATCCACTCGCAGACCTCCGTCCCCTCGAGGGTGATGGCGAGCGCCCGGAAGCCGCCGCCGGGGAACACGACCACGGCCGCCCCGGTATTCCGCCCCTTCGGAGCGAAGACTGTCATCGTGGGCTGAGTGACGTTCAGAACGGCCTCGGATCGATCGCCGTAGAGGGCCTCGGGCGTTTCCGCGATCAACACGCTTTCCGGATCGGCGTCGGGGTTGAGGTTCGGCGCCTCGCCCGGCCAGATGGTGTCCTGGGTCGAACCGGGCGGTGGAGACCAGACCCGCTCCGTCTCGCCGACCGGCCACGGGTCCAGCGCGGCGGCCGCGAGGGACGGTTGTGCGACCGGCGCATCCTCCTGCCGTGGCGCGAGACGGGTCGTGGCCAGGGCCAGTCCCCCTGCGCCGACGAGGACCAGAGCCGTCAGGCCCATCCGATACAGGGACTTCATGGCGCGCCTCCAGACGACGCTTGCGGGAACGAAAGCCTGACCAAAGCCTCATCCATCAGCGCCTGAGGCACGGGCATGAGCTTCGGCCCGTCCGTCCACACCAGCGCTGCCTCGACGGGGCGATCCGGATACAGCCTCGCCAGCACCGCGACATATGTGGCCATCTGGGTGACGTAGGCGGGGTCGGCGTCCTCGACGCGGTCGGGGGCGGGGCGGTTGGTCTTGTAGTCAACGACCAGAACCCGCTCGGGCGTCACCACCAGCCGGTCGATGCGGCCGTTGATGACCACGCCGGGGCGCAGGGCCCCGGCTCCACCGGTCAGGGCGATCTCCGCGCGGGAACCTTCTCCGAAGACGGCGGCGAACCGGTCGTCCTCCAGCACCCCGAAAGCGGCGGTGATCATCTCCGCGCGCTGCACGTCGGACAGGTCCCGCTCCTTGTCGAGCAGGCGGGCGGCCGCCGCGCGGCGGCCCGCGACCGGCATTTCGGGCAGGCGTTCGAGCAGCAGGTGAATCAGGTCGCCGCGCCGGAACCGTCCCAACGCCGCCCCCTGTCCATCCGACGCCACGGCCAGCGGCGACGGCGCAGCGATGCGTTTGGCGCCCTCCATCTGGGACGGGGAGACATAGCGAGCGGACGGATCGACCGGCGGCA
>CAMLNY010000119.1 GCA_946481405.1 uncultured Brevundimonas sp.
GAGTCGCTGCCGCTGGTCGCGCGCGGCCGGCTCGACGTCGCGGTCGCCGAGGAGTACGAGCACGCCCCGCGTCCGCGGATGCCGCTGCTCGACCGCGAGTACCTCGCCCCCGACGAGATGCTGCTCGCGCTGCCGCCCGACCGCGCCGGGCCCGATCCCGTCCCGCTGCGGTCACTGCGCGACGCCCACTGGGCGACGGCCCGCGCTTCCGGCGACGCCGCGTGGCCGCCGAAGTCGGCGCCCCGCGTCTCCGCGCCCGACCCCGCCGCGTTCGCGCGGCGCTGCGCGACGAGGCGCGGGCGCTGGCCGAGGAGGTGCAGCGGCTCTACCGCGATTGGCCCGTTCCGCCGGCATCGTTCGGGCCGCTGGAGTATCGCACGAAGCTACTGCGAGGCCTGTCGGTCGGCGGCCAGTATTCCGACGCCTTCAGCCCGTCGTCGTCCTGGACGGAGGCCCAGCGCGCCGCCTTTGGCGCGTCGATGGACCGGACCTATGAAGAGTTCGTGCAGCGCGTCTCGACGGGCCGCCGCATTCCCATCGCCCGCGTGCGCGAGATCGCCCGCGGCCGCGTCTGGACCGGCGCGCAGGGCAAGACCCTGGGTCTGGTCGACCAGCTGGGCGGCCTGACCGAGGCCATCGGCAAGGCCCGCGAACTGGCCAATATCCCCGAAACCCAGTCCGTCCGCTTCAAGCGCTTCCCGGCGCCGCAGTCCCCGTGGGAGGCCCTGTCGGAAGCGTTCGGGGTCCAGTCCGAGGCGGCGCGGGCTCTGGTGGCGATCGGCGGGGTCATGGCCGATCCGCGCGCCCAGGCCGTCCTGTCGCGCGTCGAGACCGAGAGAATGCGCGGGGAGGGGGCCTCGGTCCTCGCCGATCAGCCGCTGTAAGCCGTCCGCATGCGGCGAATAACACTCGCCTGTGAAGGCGCCGGTCATTGACGGTTCACCTGTCTGGACCGACATTGGGGGTTCAGGCGTTCACCCGGAATCTCCGGGCGACGCTCGACAAGGATTTGAGATGACGCAGGACCCGTTCGCCACCCTCGGTTTCCAGAATCGCCGCCGGCCCCAAGGTCTGCTCGCGCCGATCCTGTGGCTGGGCGGGGTGATCGCAACCGTGGCGGCCATGACCGTGGGCGCGCTCCTGGCTGTGTTCACCGCCGCCGCCGTCGCCGTGATCGCGGTCTGCGCCAGCGTCCTCATCTTCTTCGCCGGCCTGGCCATGCGGGCGCGTCGTCGAGTCGCCGTCCGGGCGCGGCGTCGCACTGACGGCGTTATCGAGGCCGAGAAGGTCGGCGACACCTGGGTCGCCTATGGCTGGGAACGTCACGGGCGCTAGCCCATGCTGACCATTGGCGAAGCGCCCTCGCCCAACTTCGACCAGCGTCGCGGTCCGCCCGACATGGTCGTCCTGCACTACACCGGCATGCAGACCGCGGAAGCGGCGATCGCCCGCCTGCGCGACCCGGAGGCCAAGGTCTCGGCCCACTATGTCGTCGACGAGGACGGATCGGTCCTGCGTCTGGTGCCCGAGGAGCGCCGCGCGTGGCACGCCGGCAAGAGCTGGTGGAAGGGCGAGACCGACATCAACGCCGTCTCCATCGGCATCGAGATCGTCAATCCGGGCCACGAATGGGGTTACCGCGACTTCCCCGACGCCCAGGTCGCCTCGGTCATCCAGTTGATCGACGAGATTCGCCAGCGCTGGGCCATCGAGGACGCCCGCATCCTGGGCCACTCCGACGTCGCCCCGACCCGCAAGGAAGATCCCGGCGAACGCTTCCCGTGGAAGCGGCTCGCCGAACATCGGCAGGGCCTGTGGTTCGAGCCGGCGACCGAGCGGATCGTAGCGTTGGGCCCGCCTCTGGGACCGGGCGACGAGGGGCTCGGCGTCCATGTGCTTCAGGCCGGGCTGCACCGCCTCGGCTACGAGCCCCTGCCGGACGGCAAATACAGCGAAGAGACCCGGATCACCGTCCAGGCCTTCCAGCGCCACTGGCGGCCATCGAAGGTCGACGGGATCGCCGATGGAGAGACGCGCGCGACCCTGATGGGGGTGCTGCAGCTGGCCTCGGCCGAGAGCGTGACGGGCGTCCTCAATTGACCTGAGGCGCCGAAGGGCGCACTGAACCCGCGCCAGACGGCCGGGCGGTCGCGGCGGGGTTCGCCCTCGTCGAGGAAAGTCCGGGCTCCACGGTGAAAAGGCGGCGGGTAACGCCCGCCCGGGGCGACCCGAGGGATAGCGCCACAGAAAGCAAACCGCCTGCGTTTCGGCGCGGGTAAGGGTGAAAGGGTGGGGTAAGAGCCCACCGCGTCTCCGGTAACGGCGACGGCATGGCAAGCCCCGCCTGGAGCAAGACCGAATAGGGGCGTCGCGCGGCTTTCCAGACCCGTTCTGGGGCCGCAGGGTTCACCGCCCGAGACGCCCGGGTAGGTCGCGAGAACCATCCAGCGATGGATGGTCCAGAGGAATGATCGTCACCGTCTTCGGACGGACAGAACCCGGCTTACAGGCCGTCTGGCGCTTTATTGGCGGACTACCGCTCGGCTCGCGGAGCCTCGCTGCTTGAGCCCGTTTCGGTGGGCTGCCGCTCGACTCTCTGCGCCGCGCTTCCTTGAGCCGATTAACCCATTGGTCCCAAACGAGGCGCATTCTCCCACAGCCTGTTAATACTTGAGATGTTCTCTGTATGTTCTGATTTATGCTGTCGCGGGTCTGCAACACAGGCAACGTGGTTAAATCTCGTCAACTAATCCCATTGAGACCCAATCCATCCCATGCTATCCCATAACAACGATGCGGGGACGGGCGGCGCCGGCAGTTCAGGCGCGGGGATCAACTCAGGGGCGGGCCGAGGGGCTCGATGTGGTCGGGCGTGTTTCTCGGAACCAGTGAGAAGCAGTTGGACGGCAAGCGCCGTCTCCTGATCCCCCAGGAGTTCCGCACCTCCGAAAACGGCGCCGAGCTGGGCGTCTTTTGCTTTTTCTCGGTCGAGTCCGACTGCCTTGAGGCCGGCGGCGACAAGCTGATGGCCGAATATGTCGCCATGATCGAAGCCCTGCCGTTCGGGGACGACTGGCGCACCGCTTTGGAAGAGACGGTCTACGGCGGCCAGAAGCAGCTGGCCTATGACGGCGGCGGCCGCATCACCCTGCCGGAAGCCCTGTGTCAGGAAGCCGGACTGGGCGAGGACGTGGTGATCGTGGGTCTGGGGCCGCGTTTCCAGATCTGGGATCGCGCCCGCTGGAACGCCCGCAAGGACGAGCGTCGCGCGCTGGCGAGGAAGGCCATGCGCGAGCGCGGCGATATCGCGCGCCGCCGCATGCCGGGGAACGACGCATGAGCGGCCTGCACGCCCCCGTCCTGCTGGACGAAGTGATCGAGGCCCTCGCCCCCAAGGCCGGCGATGTCATGATCGACGCCACCTTCGGCGCCGGCGGCTACACCCGCGCCATCCTGGCGACCGGCGCGAACGTCATCGCCCTCGACCGCGACCCGACGGTCCAGCGTCATGCTGACGCCGTCGCCAACGATTTCCCGAACACCTTCCAGCTCGTGCGCACGCCCTTCTCGGGTCTGTCCGAGGCCTTCGTCGACAGCGGCGAGGCGCGTCTGGACGGCGCCGTCTTCGATATCGGCGTTTCCTCCATGCAGCTGGACGAGGCCGATCGCGGCTTCTCCTTCATGCGCGACGGGCCGCTGGACATGCGGATGTCGGGCGAGGGCGAGAGCGCGGCCGACATCGTCAACGGCTGGGACCACGGCCCGCTCGCCCATATCCTGAAGCTTTATGGTGAAGAGCGGCAGTCGGGCCGGATCGCCACCGCCATCCTGCGTCGCCGCGCCGAACAGCCCTTCACTCGCACCCTCGATCTCGCCGACGTCGTCGAAAGAGCGCTGGGTGGCCGTCGCGGCGCCCCGACCCATCCGGCGACCCGCACCTTCCAGGCCCTGCGTATCGCCGTGAACGACGAATTGGGCGAACTGACCGCCGGCCTCGAAGCCGCCGAACGCACCCTGTCGCCGGGCGGACGGCTGGCCGTCGTCACCTTCCATTCGCTGGAAGACCGGATCGTGAAGGCCTTCCTGACCGAGCGCAGCGGCAATGCGCCCGGCGGCTCGCGTCACGCCCCCGCCGCCGTCGAGACCCGCAAGCCCAGCTTCACCCTGCAATTCA
This sequence comes from uncultured Brevundimonas sp., assembly GCA_946481405.1. Next base: position 4,175 of record CAMLNY010000119.1, read on the forward strand.
AGGGCGCGCGCGAGGCCGGCGAGGCCGAACTGGCCGTCAATCCGCGCTCGCGCTCGGCCAGGCTGCGCGCCGCCGTCCGCACGGACGCCCCGGTCTGGAGGGCGGCCGCATGACCCGGAATCCGGTCCAGCGCCTGTTCGACTGGAAGATCCGCGGCATCCGCTGGATCGAGATCATCGGCGTCGTCTGCGTCGCCGCCATGGTCTTTTCCGTCTATGTCGCCAAGGCCGCCGCCGCCCGCGAGAGCGCCGAGATCGGCCGGCTGGAGCGACAGATCGCCGAGAATACCCAGCGTGTCCGCCTGCTGCGCGCCGAGGCCGCCCGCCTGGAACAGCCGGGCCGTCTCGAAGCCCTGTCGCGCGGCGCCGGTCTGGCTCCGGTCAAGGCAGAGCGTCAGGCCGACGAGACCGCTCTCGCGAACCTGAAGCCGGTGCATGTGCCGGTCCCGGTGGTTGCCGCGCCCGCTGTCGAGCCCGCCGCCCAAACCGCGGCTGACGCCGCCCCGGCCGAAACCGCCGCCCACGATGCGGAGGCCGTGCGATGACCGTCCACGATCCGCGTCCCTTTCGTCCCGCCCCCGGCGCCGGCCGCCCCCTGACCTCGGCTGTGTCGCCCTGGCTGCGCTGGATGGGCGAGGCCGTCTGGTTCGTCGAACACGCCTTCGAACGCGCTCGCGCCGACGCCCGGCCGGAAGAGGACACCCGCGTCCGAATCTTCCTGATCCGCGCCGTCTTCGTGGTCGTCTTCTCGCTGCTGGCGATCGGCGCCGCCCGTGCGGCCCTGTTCATGCCCAGGGGCGGGGTCGGCGCGGCCCATGTCTCCGGCGCTCTGCAGAGGGCCGACCTGACCGACCGCAACGGGCAGCTGCTCGCAACCAACATCACCCACTATGGCCTCTATATCGATCCATCCGAGGTCTGGGACCGCGAGGCCGCCTTCCGCCAGATCCGTCGCGCCCTGCCGGGCGTCTCGGCGACCCGTCTGCGTCGCGTGCTGGACGGCGACCGCCGCCTGATCGTCGAGCCGGGCCTGACCCCGGCCGAGCGCCAGACCGTGCATGCGCTGGCCCTCGGCGGAGTCTCGTTCGAACCCGAGGATCGGCGCGTCTATCCGCTGAACCGCTCCGCCGCCCATGTCATCGGCACGGCCGACTCGGGCGGGCAGGGGGTTTCGGGCGCCGAACTGGCCTTCAATGACGCGATCCGCGCGGCCGGAGCCCGGGGCGAGGACTTCGCCCTGTCGATCGATCTGCGCGTTCAGGGCGTGCTGGAGAACGAATTGGCCGCGACCGCCTCCGAAGTCGGCGCCAA
>CAMLNY010000120.1 GCA_946481405.1 uncultured Brevundimonas sp.
GTCGACGTGCGGCGAGCGGTTCACGGTGAACTTTTCGATCAGGGTCGGCAGCGGAATCGGACCGCGAACGGTCGCGCCGGTGCGCTTGGCCGTGTTCACGATCTCGCGCGTCGAAAAGTCGAGGACGCGGTGATCAAAGGCCTTGAGCCTGATGCGGATGCTTTGATCCATATCGGTCGTATTTCCCAAGCAGGCGAACCTGCGTCCTGTGAACCATTTCAAAGACCGGAGCCCCAGGGCCGAAACCCTCAGGTACGCACTTCGCAAAAACGATCGGCCCACGCAGTCCCCCGCGAAGGCCGTGAAGTCCCAAGAAGCTGCAAAGAACAGGCACTTAGGTCGTTCCTGCGAACTGCGTCTGCGGTTTCCCGCACAGCCAGTCCAACAAGAGTGGGGGCTTATGCCGATTGATTCCGCTTTGGTCAAGCGGCTGGCAGGCGTTCCGGGCGACTTTCTCTCGCCCGTGGGGCGATCAGTTCTCGCCGGCCCAGCTGCCGTCGATCGGACCCTCCTCGTCCTGCGACGAGAAGGTATCTCCATTGGCCGACGGACGGGGAACCAGACGACGCGTCGCCGCGTCCAGGCCCCAGGCCAGACGGCAGTCGTCGCGCCGGTCGCCGCACGAGCCGTGATGGAAGCTGCCCTCGAACCGCGGCTCGCCGTCGGCGATGGAGAAGGTCAGCCCGTCGAACACCTGACGATCGAAGATCCGCACCAGGTTCTGGCCGTGCGTCAGATAGACGGTGTAGCGGCATCCGCCCGTGCCGCAGAACTGGGTGCTCTCGGGCCAGTCGACGACCCAGTCGATCGCGCCGTCGGCGTTGACGTCCACCCCCTGCACCACCCCGGCGGGCGGCGCGGTCAGCAGCGGCGGCCGGTTCGTGGGATCCTCGGGATCGTCATAGAAGCCGTTCAGCTGGCTGATGACGTACCAGTCGAGGCCCGCAGGCGGCGCGCTGGTCCGGGCCACCACGGCGTCCGGCACGTCCTCCAGGTGCGTCCGGAGGCGGTCGGCGAGGGTCAGGGCTGAAGCGGCGGCGGCGGCAAGGAGGGCTCGGGTCATGGTCGCATCTCGTCCGGCGCAGTCCGGCGAGGCACTGTGACATCACCGTTCGATTCTGCGCGCTTCGATTTCTGACACCGGACGGCCCGGGCGCATCCCTCTTTTTTTGAGGAAGACCGCACAGCAAGACGGCCCGGGGTGTTCCACGCCCCCGGGCCGTCCGCTTTCAGCAGACCGAGTTCAGGAGCCTCAGTTGCCGATGCGCACGCGGCCTCCGCCCATGACGGTCTGGGAGACCGAGCCGGCGACCCGGCCCACATTGACGTCCCCGCCGCCGACCAGGCTGGCGTCCAGGCTGGCGACCGTGCCGGTCACCGTGATGTTGCCCGAGCCGGCGATGGAGGCGTCCAGCGGACCGGCGTCGCCGGTGATGGTGATGTCGCCCGAGCCGCCCACGGCCGCGTCGACCGAGGTCGGACGGCCGCCGTTGACGCGGATGTCGCCCGAACCGCCGATGGCGGCGTCGACCTGACCCGTGGCGCTGACCACCACGATGGTGCCCGAGCCGCCGATGGAGGCGTCCAGGTCGCCGGTCGAACCGGCCGTGATGTTGCCCGAGCCGCCGATGGAGGCTTCCAGATCACGCGAGGTGCCGGCGCGGATGCTGCCCGAACCGCCGATCGACAGATCGGCCGAACCCGTGGTGTTGGCCACGGTCCAGTCGCCGCAGCCGCCCGAGCCCAGTTCGATCGAGGTGGCGCCGCGGCCGATGGAGCCGAACACGGCCGAGTCCTCGCTGGAGATGTCGACGGTCGGCGGCGAGCGGACCACGATCAGGGGGGCGGCCGACAGATTGACCCGGCCGTGCCGGCGAACCTCGACCGAGGCGCCCTCCCCCGGCTGGCGGGCGTCGGCGGGGCCGCTCTGGCAGCGGCGGAAGGCGTTGCGGCCCAGATTGCCATTGATGCGGACCTCGTCGCCGCTGCGGGTGACGGTCGGCAGCGGCAGGCCGCCCGTGCCCGGCTCGATCTCGATGGCGATGTCGGCCCGGTTCTCGACGATGACCACGACGCGGGCGGCGGCGTAGCGGATGCGGACCTCGCGTTCGGCCTTGGCCGAGGCCGGGGCGGCGGCCCCGAGGGCGGCCAGCAGGGCGATGGAGGCGGCGGCGGTGACGAAGGTCTTCATGGCTTGGGTTCCTCTCCTGAAGTTGAGAGGAACCTGACCCTGCGATGAACGGAAGTCAGTTTAACTCGACGTCATGACCTCGAATTCACCGAATATGGCGCGAAAGTGGCGGGCAAATCCCCGTGGCGCGGGGATCCGGACGAGACCGTGAATTCGATGTAAGGCGCGAATTCAGGCCCGCAGCGCCCCTGCCCCGTCGGTTGCGCCGGCCTCGGGCGTGAAATCCCGTTCGAAATGCTCGATGCGACTCTTCAGTCCGCCGACGCGACGCAGCGCCAGCGACGCGGCCCAGCGCGCGGCCAGTTCCGGCGTCGACATGCCGTCGGTGAAGCGCGGCTTGCCGCCCCGGCTGCGGATCACGGCGTTGGTGTAAATGGCGCCGTTGCGGAACCGCGTCGGCCAGGTCTGGAAATCCATCGACAGGCTGACGCAGAACTTGTCGAGGTTCTCCACCCGGTGCGGCGCATAGAGCGGCCAGGTCAGAGCCTCGCCCGGCTCCAGATCCATGACCTGGGCGTCCGCCTCGAAGGCGCGGGTATAGGGCAGTTCCTCGGTCGTCTGGCGGGCCACGACCTGTTCCATGGCCGCCTCGGGCAGATGAGCCTCGTCGCCCGGATAGATAAAGAGGCGCTTCCTGCCGCGCAGGTGGAACAGCACCACCCCGGCGGCGTCGAAGTGATAGGGCACCTTGGCGACCGGCGAGGAGATGATCAGCTGGCCGGCGTTGGTCACCGCCCGCATGCCCGGATAGGTCGCCTGGATCTTCTCGAACTCGACCATGGCGGCGTTCCACAGCGGACGGCAGCCGTCCTCGGCCTTGCGCAGGTTGACCCACAGCCGCCCCGCCTGGATCGCCGCCAGAAGCTGGTCGCCGGTCAGCCCGCCGCGCGCGCCGGTGCGCAGCGAGACCTGACCTTCATCGTCGTAGTCATAGAGATTGATGTCGAAGAGCTCCGCCGGATAGCGGTGCAGGATTTCGGCCAGGGCCTCGTCCGTGGCGAAGCCCTGCTCGACGAGGGCGTGCGGGTGCTTCTTCGCCTGATCGATCGGGCCCGGATAGCGGGTGCGGCGAGTGGTCGTGTTCTGGATCATGCTCATCTCGATCAGGCGGCGTGGCGCGCGCCGCTCACCTTCTTCATGGCCGCGCCGGCGGCGGCGACCGCGCCCATCAGGCGGTCGGCGGGGGTGACCTCGCAGGCCTCGATGGCAGCCCAGCGACGGCGCACGCTGGTGCGGATTCGTTCGCCCTTGCCGCCGCCCGCGCTGTTCAGCAGGCCGACGGCCGCGTCCGACAGCATGGCCCCGACGCCGGGACGCAGGATCACGGCCTCGCGCACGCTCTGGGTCGCATTGCAGAAATACTTCTTGTAGCCCTCGCCGCCGAAGCCGAAGTCGAAGACCCGGAAGCCCGCGTCACAGCCCAGCCGCATCGTGTCCATGGTCAGGAGGATGCCGGGAGAGCAGCGCGCCAGCTCGGGCACATAGGCCGGGAACCAGAAATGGTAGCGGTCGCCCGCGTGCAGCGAATATTCGATGGCCGTCAGCCTGTCCCCGGCCCACAGCGCCGCCATGGAGGCGCCGAAGTCCTCATGTTCCGACGCCATCAGGGCGTGCAGCAGATCGCAGGTCCAGCCGCAGGCGAAGATGTCGTGGCGGTTCGTGCGGGCGTACTGGTCGCGCTTCAGCTGGATCAGTTCGTCCAGAAGCTTCGCATCGCGAATGCCGCGCTCGACGCGAATGGGGCCCAGTTCGGTTTCCAGGCTGCGGCGCGCCCGCTCCTTGTCCTTGAAGTATTTGCCCCAGGTCGTGCGGCGCTCGGCGTACCAGGCGTCGTAGCCCTCTTCGGGCGTGACGGTCATCAGGGTCTCGCGCAGCTCCCCCGCCCCCGACGGCCCGACCCAGGCCGAGACGTTCAGGCGCGGCGCGTTCAACAGGGCCGCCACGGTCGCCAGCGACGGCGCCTCGCCCGGCATGGCGATGACGCCGTGATAGTCATTCATCGGCGCGCCGAGCGGCTGGATCGCCGATCCGCGCTTCTGGTGCGGGAAATAGCCGATGGTGCGGCCGTCCTTCGACAGGATGGCCACCGCCGCGTCCGGGCTGATCTTCGCCGCGATCCCGGTGAACTCCCAGCGGAAATAGGGGCTGGCGAGATCGGGATTGGCATCGACCATGGCCCGCCACAGCACGCGGTCGGCGACCGTCAGCTGGTCCGCCTTGACGATCTCGATCTGTAGCGTTCCGGGCATGCGTCTCTCCGACCCACGCCTGAAAGCAAGGCGCGTTCCTGTGTCCGGTCTAGCCCGGGGCCCGTTTCGGGACGGTGTAATGGCGTGGTGAACGAGGTGTTGCGGAGCCGACCGCCGCCGACAGGCGTTGCTGTGGTCAACACGGAGCATGAGCATGACAGACCCCGTTGGAGACACCGGTCGCGGCCCGGGCCGCCAGTCCGAATACGAACAGGAGAAGCCGGCCGGCGACGGTCAACCGCCGCGCCCCGCCACCGAGCCGGGCGGATCGAAGGGATCGTCGAACTCCGGCGAGACGGCGACCGACCCGGCGACGGGCAAGCCGAACGGGTGAGGTGGTCCCGCCGGCGACGGGCAAGCCATCCAGGCTCATCGTCCGGCCCCGGTTCCGGACTCCAAAACACCGTCCGAAGCGTGCGAAGCGTTCGAAGCGTCCGGATGAGATGCATCCTCCGCCTGATCGTCCTCGAGACGCCATCGAATGGCCTCCAGACGCTCAAAGTCGCGCTTCAGGTCGGCTTCGACCTCGACCATGGTGAGTTCGACGCGTCGCCAGCGCAGCGCCTCGGCCGCGTCGCCGCGCATCACCGCCCGCATCATTCGCCGGTGGGCGACGAAGCCGAGCTCGTCGAACCCGACCTTGTCGAGATCGCCGCCGACGCGCAGCTCCAAGTCAACGCCCTCGTCCCACGGGTCGACCAACCCGCGAGATAGTCCTCCCGCACCCGGACCCAGACCTCGTCCGGCGCCGACCTTCGTCCCTGTGGTTCCTCGATCATGATCCTCTCCTGCTGAAAGGGAGAGTGTGAGGGCGTTTTCGCGGGTGATGGACAAAAGGCCTCTAATTAGAGCCGGACGTTGATAGGATTTAGGAAATCGGACGATCCGTTGATGGGTATGCGGCTTCAGCGCCATTCTTGATTGAGGAATGCGGCATGCCCTCTTTCGTCATTCCGGGCGGAGCGAAGCGGAGACCCGGAACCCGGCGGCGCGCGAGAGCGCGAACCTGTCGCGCACACCGACAGCAGTGATGCGGAACCATC
>CAMLNY010000121.1 GCA_946481405.1 uncultured Brevundimonas sp.
CACCGGAACCAAGATCTGGACCACCCACGCCCATGTCGCCAACTGGATGTTCTGCTTGGTGCGCACCGACGCGACGGGGCGCAAGCAGGAAGTCCGCGGCGCGGGCGTGGTCGGCAAGGCTCTGCATGAACCGTCCCGAGGCGCCCGACCCGCGCAGTTCGGGCTCCGCCTCGACGTGCAAGATGGCCCGGCGGTTGCCCTGCACCGAATAGTCGGCCCAGACGCGGCGCATATGGCCTTCGTTGTCGGTGAAGCCCTGTTCGTAGCGTTGCTCGGCCGTGACGTCGCGAAAATCGGTCATCCGTTCCCCTCCGGTACTGAAGGGCAAATGCCTTGCGACGGCGGACCGTTCCGTACGGTCACGTAACGTCAGGCCGGCTTGTCCGACAGCAGGTTGATGACGCCGAGGATGCTCTTCACCGTGAACCAGACGCTGAGCAGGAACCACAGCGCCAGGAACAACAGCAGGAACGGGATTCCGATCAGCACGATCGAGGCGATGCTGGAGATCACGATCAGCACCCACAGGGCGATGGTCCACCAGAAGACCGACCAGAACAGCGCGATCTGGGCGTCCATGTGCTGGCGCGCGACGCCGGTCGCCGAGGAGCGGGCGGCGTAGGCGACGACCAGACCGACCAGCACCAGCACGTTCGCCGACGGAATCGACAGGATGTACAGACCCCAGGCGATGAAGGCGGCGGGCTTGCCCTCGGCCTCGTGACCCGACTCGAGTCTGGGTTGGGACGCGTCGGACATTCAGTTCGCTCCTAGAACAGCCAGGCTCGGGGTCGCGCGATCGGACGCCCCGCCTTCAGCCTCAGAACGCCGCCGGCGCCCCGAAGGATCAACCAGACCGCCAGGACGAACAGGACGAAGACGCCCAGACCCACGGCGATCAAGATGGCGCCGAGCAGGGCGACGACCGCCCCGGCCCACAGGGTGCGCTGCTGGAAAATGAAGTGGCTGGCCGCCACATCGCCCTGCGGCCCAGCCCGGCCGGTGACGGCCAGAAGGGCGATCAGGGCCGAAACGCCCAGCGTCGGCACGGCGAACAGGATCAGGGCGTAGACGGCGTAGAGGCTCATCGAGCCCTCGACCGGCGCGGGCTGTTCGCGGCGGCGGGCGAAGCTGTTGGCCGGCTGTTCCGAGATCGGCGTCTCGCGGGCCCACTGCGGGATCGGCTCTGGCGCGGGCGGCGGCGAGGGAATCGGCGTCGGGGCCGCGACCTCCGGCGCCGGGGCGACCACCGGGCCGGGCGTGGGGGCCGGGACGATCGTCTCCGGCACGGGCGGCGGGGCCTCGGGCTCGACTTTCGGCTCAGGTTCGACCTCGACGGGCGGCGTGGGCTCGCGGCTCCGGCCCTCCAGCGCGGCGGGCGAAGCGAAGCCGATCAGATCGTCGTCGTGCGGCTCATGCCCGGGGGTTTGGGGCGCTTTGGGATCGCCGGGCTCGGCCATCGGGGTCCTCGCGTTCATGGGTGGGACAATGGCCGCGCTGGCCGCCAGAGGCAAGCCGAAGCGCGCGTCAGACGAGATCGTTGATGCTCAGATCCGGCCGGTCCATCCAGCTTCCGGCCGCCCAGGCCCGCTCGGCGGCGCTCAGGGTTTCGCCGATGATGACGGCGTTGGTCGGGGTCTCTTCCAGCGTCAGTTCGACACAGCGGAAGGCGGATTTTTCATCGATCAGGAGCGCGTCCAGCTTGCGACGCAAGGCCACGGCGAAGGCCTCGGTCGTCGGATCGCCTTCGAACACCATCAGCTGACGGACCCGCTGCGGTTCGTTGGCCTGGAACCACGCCAGCATGGGATCGCCGGCGTTCAGCTGGAAGGCGTGATCCACGGCCTTGTCGATGAAGCCGTGCCAGCGGCCCTTCAGGCTCTCGAACGAGGCGACATAGTTCGACCCGCCGAAATCCATCTCCGCGGCCGTGGCCAGGACGACATGCACGAACTCGTTGTGGCCATGCGGAACCGCGCAGCGCGACGCGGGGTCGGCGAGCAGGCGGTGGGCCATCGAGAAACGGCGGGTGAAACGAACCTGGGGCATTGCGCGGCGACATGTCGTGCCGAAACCCGGCAAAGGCAAGGCTGGACGCGAATCAGCCCCTCCCTCGTCCATCGGACGAGGGTCTTCAGCGTCTGTAGGTCAGCTCACAGCCTGCCCCGTCCGCGGCCTCCAGAGCGCCCGGCTTGTCGACCCGGACGGTGACGCCCAGAACCCGCGCATCCTCCAGACAATGCAGGGCCAGGCGCTCGGCGAAGGTCTCGACCAGACCGACATGGCCTTCGGCGACGATGCGGCGGGCCGAAGCCGCGACGGTCTCGTAGTTGATGGTGTCCGCCAGACCGTGCACCTCGGCCGGCCCCAGATCGAGGCTGACGTCGATCACCAGCGTCTGCAGCCGGCCATGCTCGTGGTCATAGACGCCGATCCCCGCCTCGACCCGCAGGCCCTTGACGAAGACGGTCAGGTTTTCACGCCGGGCGGAAGGCTGGGTCACGGATTACTCGGCGATGTCGGGGGTCTGCCAGGCCAGATGCTGGCCGCCGTCGACGGCGATCATCTGGCCCGTCACGGAGCGGGCGCCGACCAGATAAACGACGGCCTCGGCGATGTCTTGCGGGCTCGACCCGTGGCCCAGCGGCATGGCGGCCTGTTCGGCGGCGAACTCCGCCTTCGACTGGTGGATCGACGCCAGCGTTGGCCCCGGCCCCACGCCGTTGACCCGGATGCGTGGCGCCAGCGCCTGCGCCAGCGTCCGCGTCGCCCACCACAGGCCGTTCCGCGACAGGGCGTAGGAGAAGAAGCGCGGATCCGGTTTCAGGACCCGCTGGTCCAGCAGGTTGACGATGGCCGCCCCGTCCGGCGCCTGTCCGGCGAAGGCCTCGGCCAGCACGACCGGCGCGCGCAGATTGGTCTCGAGATGCAGGTCCCAGGTCTCTCGCGACAGGTCGCCGACCCGGTCGTCCTCAAACACCGAAGCGTTGTTGACCAGAACGGACAGCGACCCCAGGGCCTCGACCGCCGCCGGGATCAGGGCGCGGGTCTCCGCCTCGTCGGTCAGGTCGGCGCTGACGAGGGCGGCCCGGACGCCCAGCGCGCGCACTTCTTCGGACAGCGCTTCCGCGTCCTCGACTGAATCCCGATGATGGATGGCGACGTCATGGCCGCGCGCGGCGAGAGCCAGCACGATGGCGCGGCCGATCCGGCGCGCTCCGCCCGTGACGAGCGCCGCGCCGGGCCGGGGGTCAGTCAACCCGGCCGAACTCGATGAAGTTGATGGCGGCGAGAACGGCGACGAAGCCGAGGATGATGTAGAGGGCCGTCATGGGGAGCTCCTGATGCTGACGCCCGAATAACGGTCGGACGCCTCCGGTTCAAGCGAGCTCGGTCCAGTCGCGCATCATCCACATCACGCCGAGCACGCAGGTCAGGGCGGGCGCACAGCCGGCCAGCATCGCCAGACCGTAACGACCGCGCGCGTGAAGCCTCCATCCCAGCCAGGGCGCTCCGTACAGCCCCGCCACATACAGCAGAAAGACGACGAAATCGGCCGGACCCGACGCCGCGGCGGAGGGCAGGGTCGCGATCCAGCGGGTCATGATCCCGAGAAGGCCGAGCAGCGTCCCGACCATCGTGCCGAGCATCGAGCCGATCAGCCACAGACCGGCGACCTCCCGATAGTTCCGCGAGTCCAGAAACAGTTTGAGGGTCCGGATCATCGCTTCGCTCCACGGCGTCTGGACAATAGCGCCCCGCCCGCGCAGTTCGAGGTCATGACCGCTTCCGCCGTGACGATTTTCCACAATCCTGACTGTTCCAAGTCCCGCACCGTCCTCGACCTGATCCGCGCGCAGGGGATCGAGCCCGAGATCGTCCTCTATCGCGAGACAGGCTGGAGCGAAGACCGGCTGCACGGCCTGCTTCAGCGGATGGGCCTCGGTCCGCGCGACGTCCTGCGGACGAACGAGGCGGAGGCCGCCGTCCTCGGAACCAGCGCCTCGAACGAGGTCCTGATCGCCGCCATGCTCGCCCATCCGATCCTCGTCGAACGCCCCATCGTGGAGACCGCGCTGGGCGTCGTCATCGCCCGGCCGGTCGAACGGGTGTTCGAGGTCCTGCCGCCGCTGTAGCGTCGCCGCATGAACTGGCGCGTCCGAATCGAGCCCTTCACCCGGCCGGTCTTCTTCGCCGTCTCGCGTCTTCAGCGCGGGATGACGCTGGGCGTGCGGTCGGTCGCGGTCGATGCGCAGGGCCGCGTCATGCTGGTCAAACACACCTATCTGAAGGGCTGGTGGCTGCCCGGCGGCGGCGTCGATCGTGGCGAAACGACGCTGGACGCCGCGGCGCGCGAACTGTTCGAGGAGACGGGGCTGAAGGCTACGACCCCCGGTCGGCTCATTTCGGTCCATTCCAACGAGCGGTTCTTCCGGGGCGACCACGTGCTGGTCTATCGCTTCGACGCCTTCGAGACCGGCGAACTGACCCATCGCGGCGAGATCGCCGAGACCGGCTGGTTCGACCCCCTCGACCTGCCCGAGGACGCCCACCGGTCGACGCGGGACCGGATGGCGGAAATGTTCGGCGGTGCGCCCGTCGATCCGCGCTGGTAGAGCTTCCCCCATGAACTTCGCACCCTGGCTCGCCATGCTGGCCGTCGTCCTCGCGGGCGGCGCCACCGCCCTTCAGGCCCCGACCAACGCCCGGCTGGCGACGGCGGTGGCCAGCCCCGTCAACGCCGCCTTCGTCTCCTTCGCCGTCGGCACGGCCGCGCTCGGCCTCCTCGCGGCCGTCCTGCACACCCGCCCGGACATCGCGGCATCCAAGGGTCTGCCCTGGTACGCCTGGATCGGCGGACTCTACGGCGCGATCTTCGTGGTCGCTGCGACCTGGGCCGTGCCGCGGCTGGGCGTCGCCATGACCATCACCCTGATGGTGGCGGGCCAGTTGATCATCAGTCTGGCGCTCGACCATTTCGGCGCCTTCGGCGTTCCCCAGGCGCCGGTCAATCTCGGCCGGATCGCGGGCGTGGCGCTCGTCATCGCCGGGGTCATCCTCGTGCGCCGCAGCTGAGATGTCGGCGCCCCTGCCCGACGCCGGGCGCAACTGGGTCGACGCCCGCGCCCCGGAAGGCCTCAAACCCTGGCTGAAGCTCGGCCGCTTCGACCGGCCCATCGGGATCTGGCTGCTGCTGCTGCCGGGGTGGCAGGGGATCAGTCTGGCGCTGGCCCAGCACCAGACGACGCCAGACCTCTATGACCTGTGGCTGTTCGTGGGCTTCGCCGTCGGCGCCTGTCTGATGCGGGCGGCCGGCTGCGCCTTCAACGACATCGTCGACCGCGACATCGACGTGAAGGTCGCCCGCACCGCCGAGCGGCCGGTGGCGTCAGGGCGGATCAGCGTGAGGCAGGCGTGGCGGTTCGTGATCGCGTGCAGCCTCGTCAGCCTGATGGTTCTCGTCA
>CAMLNY010000122.1 GCA_946481405.1 uncultured Brevundimonas sp.
GGGGGTCGATGGTCGAGGGGCGGCCGGTGGCGGCCGGGTCATAGGCCAGGGCGCGGGTGGCGCGCATCTCGGCGTCGCGGCGGGCCTGCTCCTCCGGGCCCCGGACGGTGACCGGGGCGGGCGGGGTCGGGGTGGTGGCGGCGATGACCTCGGCGCTGTCGCGTGCGGGCTCGCCGACCGGCAGGGACCGGGTCGGCTCGCCGAGATTGGCGATCTCCAGACCGGCGAGGATGTAGGTTCCGGTGGCGTAGAGGCCGGTGTCGGTCGCCGCCGTCGAGACCGGCTGGTCGCCCGTCTTCCGGGCCGCGCCGATCAGGCCGTTCGGCAGGACGTGCTGGTTCAGAGCCGCCCAACCCTTCTGGATCGCCGGCAGATAGGTCGCACGATCCAGCAGGCCGTGGTTCACGCCCCAGGCCAGGGCGTAGACATAGAAGACCGAGCCGGATGTCTCGGCCTCGGGGTAGGTTTCAGGGTCAAGAAGGCTGGCGCGCCACAGGCCGTCCGACTGCTGCAATTCGGCGATGCGCGGGGCCATCTGCTGGAAGATGTCGATGTAGTACTGGCGGCCGGCGAAGTTCGCGGGGACGCTCTCCAGCCAGCGGACCAGACCGCCCATGACCCAGCCGTTGGCGCGCGACCAGTAGATGCGGTCGCCCGAGGCGTCGCGGTGGTTCTCGTCCTTGAAGCGTTCGTCGCGCAGGAACAGGCGCTCTTCCGGCACCCAGAGGCGCTCGGCGGTGCGACGCGCAGCCTCTTCCTGTTCGCGGCGGGCGGCTTCCTCGGCAGCGCGACTCGCGGCCTCTTCCTGCTCGCCGATGGCGATGTCGTCGGCGTTCAGCATGGTTGGACCCGACCGGGCGCCGCGGACGCTGTAATTGTAGTGCTCGGCCACGCCGGTCAGGAAGCGCAGGGTCTCCGGGTCGTCCGAGACGCGGGCCAGACGCGCGGCGCCGACATAGAAGGTCGCGGCCACCCAGTTGGACGACATCTGGGTCAGGTTGCTGCCGGTCGACAGGGCGAGGGGTTCGCCCGCCATGGCCGCGATCTGGGACGATGCGACATATTCGACGGCGGCCAGGGCCTCGGCGCGCGACGGCAGGTGCGAAGGGTCGGTATTGAGGGCCGGACGCGGGCGCGCCTGAAGCCATTCGGCCTCCACGCCCGGAGGCAGGCTGGACGGGGTTTGCGCCTGAACCGGCGCGCCGATCGCAGTCGTGGAAAGCAGGATCGCGGCGAGCCCGAAAGCGGCGCGAGACGGAAATGACATCGGTTTCCTCCGGACGGCTGCGCGTCTTGTTTTCACCCTACCGTCCGCTATCGTGAGACGGAAGAACAGAATGTGGGAAAGTCGGACGCCAAGGCGTGGCGGTTCGCCCCCGCGTCGGAGGACATCATGCACCGTCGATCCCTGCTTCGTCTCGGTCTGTCGGGAGCGGTTCTGACCGCTTCGCCCGCCTTCGCCCAGGGTGGTCCACGCACGCTGAACGCAGCGGACTACGGGGCGGTGGGCGATGGCGTGGCGATCGACACGCGCCCCATCCAGCGCGCCATCGACGTGGCGGCGGGCCAAGGCGGCGGCGACGTCGTGCTAAACCCCGGCGTCTATCTGTGCGGATCGCTCTTCGTGAAGTCGGACGTCAGGCTGATCATCGGACGAGGCGCGACGATCAAAGGCCTGCGCGATCTCGCCGCCTACCCGACGGTTCGCACCCGCGTGGCCGGGATCGAAATGGATTGGCCTGCCGGTCTGCTGAACGTCTACCAGCAGCGAAACGCCCAGATCACAGGCGAAGGTCTGGTCGACGGCGACGGCAAGGTCTTCTGGGACAGCTATTGGGCCATGCGGCGCGACTATGATCCGCGCGATCTGCGCTGGGCCGCCGACTACGACTGCCGCCGCCCGCGCCTGATCCACATCTATGACTCGCAGAATGTGGAGGTGTCGGGGCTGAACCTGGCGCGGTCGGGCTTCTGGACCGTCCACGTCTGTTATTCGCGCAATGTGAAGGTCGCCGACCTGATCATCCGCAACAACCTGGGCGGACGCGGGCCGTCGACGGACGGGATCGACATCGACTCGTCCGAGCGGGTGCTCGTCGAGCGCTGCGATCTGTCGGTCAACGACGACGCCATCTGCATCAAGGCCGGCCGCGATTGGGACGGCCTGCGCGTCGCACGTCCGTGCCGCGAGGTGCGGATCAAGGACTGCACGGTGCGCGATGCGCTGGCCGGCATGACCTTCGGCTCGGAGACCTCCGGCGGGTTCGAGGACATCGAGGTGTCGGGGCTGAGGATCGAGTATCCCGTGCCGCTCGGGATCTTCTTCAAGTCGGGCCACACGCGCGGCGGGGTCATTTCCAACATCCGCATCCGCGACATCTTCATGCAGGACGTGGCGACCCTCTTCCGTGTGAACCTGAACTGGTACCCGAACTACAGCTACGCCCAGATCCCGGCGGGCATCGCCGACGTGCCCGACTACTGGCGGGCGCTGGCGACGCCGGTGCCCCGCGAGCAGGGCATCCCGCGCATCCACAACATCCGCCTGTCGGACGTGCGGGTCGTCGGCGGCAAGGTCGGGTTCGAGGCCGCCGCCTATGCCGAGGCGCCGCTGAAGGACTTCGCCTTCGAGCGGCTGGACTGGGACGTGCGCGACGCGGGGACCATCGCCAACGCCGAGAACTGGCGTTTCACCGACTGCAACATCGACACCCTGGACGGCAAGGGACCGAGGGTCAGCGAGTCCACCGGCGTGACAGGGTTGCGGGCCTGACTCTCTCTCCGTGCACCCCGGCGAAGGCCGGGGTGCAGATCACAGACAAGGTAGGCCGCGCCCACCCGCCGTCGGGCTTCTGCCTGTTCCATTCACACCGCCGTCTGGACCCCGGCCTTCGCCGGTGCACGGAGGATGTGGCGCCAAAAAAGAAACGGCCCGGAGCTTTCGCTCCGGGCCGAGGTTCGCGCTCAGCAGAGAGTCCCTGGGAGGAGGTCAGTACTTCCAGCGCAGGCCGACAGCGATCTCACGACCCGTGTGACGGTAGTCGGAGACGCGATCCAGGACGTCGACGTAGCGGTCGACGTATTCGTCCGTCAGGTTGATGCCTTCCAGCGAGAAGGTCAGGCTGTCGGTGAAGTCATAGGACATCGAGGCGTCGATGTTGGTCGTGTCGTTGACGCCCTCTTCCGAGTTGCCGTTCGCGCCCGGGAAGGAGAGCAGATACTGGCTGCGGTGGGCCGCCGAGATGCGCGCCTGGAACGGACCGTCCTCATAGTAAAGGGTGGCGTTGGCGGTGTTCTTCGACTGACCCGTCAGACGGTTGCGGCCGGCGGTGCCGTAGCCCACGTCGGAGTCGACCCAGGTCACGTTGCCGATGAAGCCGAAGTTCGACCAGAAGCCCGGCAGGAAGGTGAAGGGCTGCTGATACTGCAGCTCGACGCCGTCCAGGGTGCCGCCATCGCCGTTGATGCGGCGGGTGACCTGGAAGATGTCGGTCGGCTGGGCCGCGCCCTGCAGCAATTCCAGCGGCAGGCCCAGTGTATTGTAGGCCAGACCCTCGGTCACCGAGGTGATGAAGCTGTCGATCTCCTTGTGGAAGACGGCGACGGCCAGCAGGCCCTCGTTCTGGAAGTACCACTCGATCGAGGCGTCGTAGTTGGTGGCGCGGAACGGATCCAGCAGAGGGTTGCCGTACGAGACGGTCCGGGTCGTCGGTGCGACCGAGCCGCCCGGGGTCAGGTCGGCCAGGGTCGGACGCGACATGACCTTGGCCGCGCCGAGGCGGATGACCAGATCGTCGCGCGGCTCGAACGCCAGATTGAACGACGGCAGGGTGTCCGAATACTCGTTTTCGGTCGTGACGTAGTTGTAGCTCGGCACGCCGGCGATCGTGGTCGTCTGCCAGCCCTTGGCGGTAACTTCCGTCGTGGCGTAGCGGATGCCGACGTTGCCGCGCACCACCCAGCTGCCCAGCATGGTGTTGAAGTCGGACTGCACGAACAGGCCCTGATCCGTTTCGTCGACCTCGCGCTCGCTGCGGTTCTGAACGAGCGGGTCGTTGTAGATGCTCAGCGTATTGGCCAGGGCGTTGATGTCGGGGACGATGAAGCGGGTCGCCGTACCGGCCGGCGCGCCGACATAGCCGGAGATGTCGACGATCCGGCCGACCCGGTCGACGCCGACGATGCGGTCGGCGCCCGTCGGCGTCGTGACGGCTCGGGCCAGACCGAAGGTCTCGAACGCGTAGGTGCGATACTCGCCCCCGCCCTTGATGCTGACCGAATCGTTCAGGTCATAGGTCAGGGCTCCGGCCGCGACATTGTTCTCGAAGTTGCCGCCGCCGTTCGAACGGGTGGCGTTGACGAGGGTGAAGCGCGAGCCCGAGGTGACGTCGAAGCCGTAGTCCAGCAGCGGCTGGCGGTTATTTCCCCGCGCATCGAAAGTATAGGTCGTGTTCGCCGGCGTCTCGAAGCGGTAGGCCACGTTCAGCGGCGTGCGGGCTTCCGAGCGGTTCACGCCCAGCTTCAGCGTGCCGTGCAGGCGATCGGTGAAGTCGTGACGGGCGTTCAGCGACGTCTGGTAGAAGTTCGACTCGTTCCGGGTGAAGCCGTTCTCGGCCGCCACGATCATGTTGTCCCAGACGCCATAGGAGAAGGCGTTTCGCGACGCGTCGATTTCGTAGGCGCGCAGGACGAGCTGGTTCACTGCGGCGCGGCTGAAGGACCAGGCCTCGATGTTCGGGCTCTCGGTCTCGGAATTGAACCGCGACCACAGGAAGTCGAGATCCACCTCGGTGGTCTCGCTCGGGCGCCACTGCAGGGCGGCGGTCATGCCCAGGCGATCCTCGAAGGTCTCGCCCAGGGTGTAGCGCGGGATGCGCGGATAGAAGGTGTTCAGCACCGTGTCGCGCTGGGCGGTGGTGGTGCAGGGAATGCAGCCGCCGAAGTTCTGGCCGCGGCCGTAGGGCGAACCGTTGGCCGGGTTCACGTTGGTGGAGTCGCCACGCTGCCAGCGCGTGGTGTTGAAGCTGCCCAGGATCGGGGCGCGCTCCGAATAGGCGACCGAGACCAGGGCGCCGAAGGTCTGGTCCTCGTTCGACCAGCTCAGCAGGCCGGCGAGACGCGGGATCGTCTTCTCCGACAGGTCGTTGTAAGAGCCCTGGGCCGACAGGGCCGAGCGAATGCCCGGCTCGTTGAAGTCCAGCGGACGGCCGGTCTGCAGGTCGACCGTGGCGCCCAGCGAACCTTCCTCGATCTCGGCCGACTGGGTCTTGCGGACGCGGATGGAGTTGAACAGCTCCGAGGCGAACATCGAGAAATCGAACGAGCGGTTGCGGTTGCCGCCGTTGGCCGCCTGGGCCTCCAGACCATTGATGCGGGTGCGGGTGAAGTCCGAACCCAGACCGCGGACCGAGATGGTCGTGCCCTGACCGTTCACGCGGTCGATGGTTACGCCCGG
>CAMLNY010000123.1 GCA_946481405.1 uncultured Brevundimonas sp.
TGCTCTCCCTCGCCACCCGCGCCACGACCCGCGATCTTCTGACCTTGGCGTGGCCAGTGGTGCTGGCGCGCATCGGCATCATGACCATGGGGCTGACCGACGCCATCGTCGTCGGCAACTACGCCGCGCGGGAGTTGGCCTTCCATTCGCTGGCCTGGGCGCCGCACTCGATCATCGTCGTGACGGCCGTCGGCCTGCTGTTCGGGGTTCAGGTGATGACCGCCCGCTTCCTCGGCGAAGGCCGCAGGGAAGAGGTCGGGGCGGTGCTGAGACGCGGCATCGTCTATGCGCTCCAGCTCGGGATCGCCGCCTGTATCGCCCTGATCTTCATCGGCCCGTGGCTGCTGCGCCAGATCCATCTGGAAGCCGGTCTGGCCGAGGGCGCGGGTCCGGCCCTGATCGTGCTGGCCCTGTCCATGCCCGCCTATCTGGTCTCGGTGGCGGCCCAGTTCTTCCTTGAGGCGCTGGGCAAGCCCAAGCCCGGCATGGTCGCCATGTGGGTCGCCAACGGGGTCAATCTGGCGCTCAACCTGCTGCTGGTGCCGGACCTGCTGGGCCTCGGCCTGCACGGGGCGACGGCGTCCTGCTGGGCGACTTTCTCGGCCCGGGCGGCGCTGGCGATCTTCCTCGTGATTTACATCGTCCGCCTGCCCGAGGCGCGGGCGCTCGGCGTCTTCTCCAAACCGAAGCCGGACCCCCGGACCGCCGCCGAGCAACGCAAGGTCGGCTATGGCGGCGGCTCGTCCTATTTCATCGAAGTCGCGGCCTTCGCGGCCATGACCTTCATCGCCGGCCAGCTGGGGACCAATGAGACGGCCGCCTGGGCCGTGGTGCTGAACATCTCGGCGGTGGTCTTCATGATCCCCATGGGCCTGTCCTCGGCGACGGCGGTTCTGGTCGGCCGGGCCTATGGGGCGGGGGATGGTCCCGCCGTGCTGCGGTCCGGTCTCGTCGGTCTCGGCGTCGTCATCGCGCTGAGCCTGATCGTCATGGTCGTGGTCTGGCCCAATGCCAGCCTGTTCGTCGGCGCCTACAACCGCGATGCGGCGCTTTTGGCCATCGCCGCGCCGGCGGTCGCCCTGTCGACCCTGTTCTTCATGGCCGACGGGATGCAGGTCGTGGCGGCCCAGGCCAACCGGGCGGCCGGCGACGTCTGGTGGCCGACCATCATCCACTTCGGCGCCTATGGCGGGGTGATGATGCCGCTGGGCTGGGTGCTGGCGCACCGGGTCGGGGTCGACGGTCTGGTCTGGGCCGTCATCATCGCCAGTCTGGTCTCGTCTACCCTTCTGACAGCGCGCTTCGTCCGCATCGCGCGGAGGATTGGCGTCACGGCCTCTGCGTGAAGCAGACCCGGTTGCCGTCGGGATCGTCGGCGACGAACTCCCTCGTGCCCCACGTCTGGTCGGTCGGGCCCTGATGGATGGGCGAGTCCGGCTTGTGTGATCCGTCGAGGCCCCGCGTTCGTAACCGCTCGAAGTCCGCGTCGATCGTGTCGGTCAGGACGGTGAACGAGCTTCCGAACGCGCCGTCGCCGGAATGGCTGGACAGGTGCAGTTCCTCGCCGCCCCGGGTCAGGATGCAGAAGGCCGGATCGGCGGGCTCCGGCCAGACGCCGACGAGCTCGAAATCCAGCACCTCCGTATAGAAGGCGATCGAGCGCTGGATGCGGCTGGATTTGACGACGGGGATGATCGGCACGGCGCGGCTCCGGATCATGGCGGGGCAGGGTGACGCCGCGCCTGCGCCACTCTATATCCCACGGCTTCCTCGAACGACCGGAAAACCATGGCCCGCATTCTGATCACCTCGGCGCTGCCGTACATCAACGGCATCAAGCATCTGGGGAATCTCGCGGGCTCCATGCTGCCGGCGGACGTCTTCGCCCGGTTCAAGCGGGCGCAGGGGCATGAGACGCTCTACATCTGCGCCACCGACGAGCACGGCACGCCCGCCGAGCTGGCCGCCGCCGCCGCGGGTCAGGACGTCCAGACCTATTGCGATGAACAACACGAGATCCAGAAGGCCGCCGGGGCCGCCTTCGGCCTGAGCTACGACTGGTTCGGCCGGTCGTCGAAAGCGCCGAACCGTCGCCTGACCCAGCATTTCGCCAAGGTGCTGGAGGAGAACGGCCTGATCGAGGAACGCGTCGACCGGATGATCTATTCGATCGATGATGCCCGCTTCCTGCCCGACCGTTACGTCGAGGGGACCTGCCCCCACTGCGGCCACGTCGGCGCGCGCGGCGACCAGTGCGACAACTGCGGCCGCCTGCTGGATCCGACCGATCTGATCGCGCCCTATTCGTCCGTGTCGGGCTCGACCAACCTTGAGGTTCGCGACACCCGCCACCTTTATCTGCTGCAGACGAAGCTCGAAGACCGCATCCGCGACTGGATCAACTCGAAGGCTGACTGGCAGACGTTGGCGCGGTCCATCGCGTTGAAGCATCTCGATGAGGGCCTGATCGACCGGGGCATCACCCGCGACCTGAAGTGGGGCGTGCCGGTGGTCGGTCCCGATGGCGGGCCGCGTCGGGGCATGGAGGGCAAGGTCTTCTACGTCTGGTTCGACGCCCCCATCGAATACATCGGCGCGACAGAGGAATGGGCCGAGGCGAACGGCCGGACCTGGCGCGACTGGTGGCGCACGGACCAGGGCGCCGAGGACGTCCGCTACGTCCAGTTCATGGGCAAGGACAACGTCGCCTTCCACACCGTCAGCTTCCCGGCGACCATCCTCGGCTCCGGCGAGCCGTGGAAGACCGTCGACCAGCTGAAGGCCTTCAACTGGCTGAACTGGTACGGCGGCAAGTTCTCGACCAGCCAGAAGCGCGGCGTCTTCATGGACCAGGCGCTGGAGCTGCTGCCCGCCGACTACTGGCGCTGGCACCTGACCGCCTATGGACCGGAAGGGTCGGACGCGGCCTTTACCTGGGAACAGTTCCAGTCGACGACGAACAAGGATCTGGCCGACGTGCTGGGCAATTTCGTCAACCGCATCGTCAAGTTCGCCGAGTCGAAATTCGACGGCGTCGTGCCGGAGGGCGGCGAGCCCGGGCCGCTGGAGATCAAGCTGGAGTCCGACGTGCGCGCCGGTCTCGCCGAGGCGACCGAAGCGTTCGAGGCGATGGAGTTCCGCAAGGCCTGTCAGGCCCTGCGCGCCGTCTGGGTGCTGGGCAACGAGTATCTGCAGGAAGCCGCACCCTGGACAGCGTTCAAGACGGATGTGGACCGCGCCGCCGTCGGCGTGCGCACCGGCCTGAACCTGGTGGCCCTGTTCGCCCGCATCGCCGCGCCGGTCATGCCTTTCTCGGCGGAGAAGATCGCCGCCGCCGTGGGGGAGACGGATCTGAGCTGGCCGGCTCCGGACGAGGCCATCCTCGACCGCCTGCCGCGCGGCCAGAAGGTCGCCGCCGCCGAGGTCCTGTTCAGGAAGATCGAGGACGTTCAGGTCGCCGAATGGTCGGAGCGGTTCGGAGGGGCGCAGTGAGGCCCGCGCTGGCGGATCATTCGCCGGCGACCCTTTCGGCCGTTCGGGACCGGCTGGCCGCGACCGGCCGCGCCCAGCTGCACAACCTCCTGACCGACACCTACGCCGCCCACCTGCGAGCCGAGGCCGACGCCGCCGACTACAATGTCGTCACCCGCCGCTCGACTGGCCATGTCGATCTGCCGGCCGCCTGGCTCCATTCGTTGGAGCCGAGGCAGCGGCAGGCGCTGGGCGAGACGGTGCAGGCCTCGGCCACGGACCAGTTCCAGTATCTGTTCGACAACCACCCGATCTACGACATGGCCGAAGCCGGGAACGCCGCCCCGGTCTGGGCCGATCTGGTCGCCTTCCTGAACGGCGAGGCCTTTCTGTCGCTTGTGCGTGACGCGACGGGCGAGCCGCGCATCGCCATGGCCGACGCGCAGGTGACCCGCTTCCGCAAGGGGCATTTCCTCACCGAGCACGACGACACGGCCGAAGGGAAGAACCGCTACTACGCCTGGGTGCTGGGGCTGACGCCCGGCTGGCGCATCGACTGGGGCGGACTGCTGGCCTTCCACGACGGGGAAGGGAACGTCGCCGAGGCCTTCACTCCGCGCTTCAACACCCTGAACCTGCTGAAAGTGCCCGCGCCCCATTCGGTGACGCAGGTGGCCTTGTCGGCCGGGGCCGACCGGATCTCGGTCACCGGCTGGCTTCGCGGCGTCTGACTACTCGAACAGGGCGTTCGGCGCGCCGTATTCGTCGTGCCAGCCCAGCCAGGCCACGTCGGTCGGGCCGATGACGTGCACGACCACGGTCCAGCGCCCGCCCTGTCGACGCAGCAGGCCGTAGGTCGCCGGGCCATCGAAGACGCCTTCCGCGATCGCCTCGGCATAGCCGGCCCTGGCGAAGTCGATGGGGCGCCCGCCGGGGGCCTGGACCTCGCCGGCGTAGAAGGCCCAGTCGCCCTGCACCTTCAGCTGGTCGACGACGAACAGCACCGGCTGGTCCAGCTCGGCCTCGACCGGTCCGCGCAGGGCGTCCAGCAGGGTGCGGCGCAAGGGGTCGCCCACCGGCACGGACCGGACCGCGCCTTGTGAGATGGCGACTGGCGATGCGGGCCCTGCGCCCGGCGTGACCGGAGCGGTGAGAAGCGTGGCGATCAGAAACAGGCTCATGGCGGTCTCCAGAGGCCGCCGCGCGGTCAGTGCGCCTTGGCCGGTTCCGGCGAGGTTACGGTCTGGGCCGGCGGGGCGGAAGCCGGCGCGGTCGTCGCGTCAGGCGATGTCAGGGGTTCGCCGGCGCCCGGCAGTTCGGACTCCTCGCTGCGCACGCCCTGCTGGAACTTGTCGACCTCATAGGGCGAGATGTCGAGGAAGGCCGGGGCCGCGGCGTTGAACGGCTCCAGATTGCCGGTCCGCACCACAACCGAACGATAGCCGTCCCAGATCATGTGCAGGGCGACATACAGGACGATGACCAGACCGACGTAGCCGATCCAGCGGTAGCGGTTCAGCAGCTTGGCGATGAAGGTCGCGGCCACGCCCATCAGCCCGATCGACAGCACGAGGCCGAAGACCATGATCCACGGATGCTCGTGCGCCGCCCCGGCCACGGCCAGCACATTGTCCAGCGACATGGTCACGTCTGCGATCATGATCTGAAGCAAGGCCGCGCCGAAGGTCTTGCGCTTGATGCCCAGCTCTTCCGGCGTCGGTCCCTGACCGTGCTCGATGGCCAGAGCGAGTTCGAGTTCCTTCTGCGCCTCGGCCTGATCGTGGGTCGCCTGTTCGCGCAGCTCGCGCCACATCTTCCAGCAGACCCACAGCAGCAGGACTCCGCCCGCCAGCAGCAGGCCGACGATCGCCAGAAGCTGCACCGTGACAAGGGCGAAGACGATGCGCAGCACCACGGCGGCGGCCAGACCGACCAGAATCGCCTTGCGGCGCTGTTCGACCGGGAGGGCGGCGGCGACCGCCTC
>CAMLNY010000124.1 GCA_946481405.1 uncultured Brevundimonas sp.
GGCCTTGGTGATCAGGTCGCTCGCGGCGCGGATCTCGGCGCGGCTGACGGTCTGGAGCAGATTCTGGAGGGCCAGGATATTGCCCTCGACGAACTCTGCCAGCAGGTCGGCGGGCTTGGCCGACGCGGCGCTGGTCGTCTCGTTGAGCTGGCGCACCCGCTCGGAATAGCCAAGGGCCACGTTGTTCGAGAGCAGGCCGTCGCGGAACAGCCGTTGCATCTGGCTGGCGCCCTCGAAGCCGAAGGTCTTGGCGAATCGCACGATGGTCGAGGGCTGGACGTCGCAGCGCGAGGCGATGACCGCCAGGGTCTCCAAGGCGATGTCGTTGGGCTCGTCGAGGATGTAGCGCGCGATCTGCTTGAGCCGTTTGCTCAGGCTCTCGTAGCGAAGCACGATCTCCGCGCAGAGCGCGTCGGCGGTGGTCGGCGCGGTCGGCGCTTTCGCCATCGGATGATCCTCAAACCTGCGTTACGGAATATCCGTTCGATTTTTGGAACGCAACTATCGCGCCGGGCCGCGTGCGCCGCTAAGGTGCGTTCGTTCCAAACGCGAACCATCAAGAATTTTCGTTACAAGAGGGAAGCATGCACGGGATTGCACTGATCGGGGCGGGGCGGATCGGGCGCATTCACGCGGCCAATGTCGCGGCCGAGCCGAGGCTCGCGCTGGCGGCGGTCGTGGACCCCACGCCCGCCGCCGGGGAGCTGGCCGCGCAGTACGGCGCGCGGGTTGCGACCGTGGACGGGATCCTGGCCGATCCCGCCGTCGCGGGCGTGGTCATCGCCAGCTCGACCGACACCCATCTGGACTACAGCGTGGCGGCGGCGAAGGCGGGCAAGAAGGTCTTCTGCGAGAAGCCACTGGATCAGGATCTGGACCGGGCGCGGGCGGCGGGGGAGCAGTTGGATGCGGTGGGCGCGCGGGTGTTCCTCGCCTTCAACCGGCGCTTCGACGCCAACTTCGCGGCGCTGCAGGCGCGGCTGGCGGCGGGAGAGGTGGGCCAGCTGGAGACTCTGCACATCATCAGCCACGATCCCGCGCCGCCGCCGGTTTCTTACATCGCCACCTCGGGCGGCATCTTCAAGGACATGGTGATCCATGACTTCGACATGGCGCGCTGGCTGTTGTGCGACGAGGTGACGGAGGTCTTCTCGACAACCTCGGTTCTGGTCGATCCGGCCATCGGCGAGGCGGGCGACGTCGATACGGCCAAGACGATCCTGAAGACCGCTTCGGGCCGCATCTGCGTCATCTCCTCCAGCCGCCGCAGCGGCTATGGCTACGACCAGCGCATCGAGGCCTATGGCTCGCAAGGCATGATCCGGGCGCAGAACCAGCTGGAGAGCACGGTTGAAGTCTGGGGCGAGACGGGGGCCGCGGCCGACCGGTTCCAGAACTTCTTCCTCGACCGCTACGCCGTCGCCTATGCGCGCGAGATGGCTCACTTCGCCGACATGCTGGACGGCGCCGCGCCGCTGATCGACCAGCACGACGGCATCGCCGCCCTGGCCCTGGCCGAGGCCGCGCAACGGTCGGCGAAAGAGAGAACGATCGTTCGACCCTGACGCGCAACGCGCGATCCGCAGGTTGCGAAACGGGCTGTGACGTCGCCGCGTCACGGCCCGTTTTCCGTTTTCCGACCGGGGCTTCGCATTCCAAAAATGAAATGGAAAGGACAGCGTTGACACAAGATGAAAAAGCTATTCTAACTTTCGCAGCGAACAATCACGCTCGGAAAAGAGCGGATGGGGAGGATCATCGCGCCATGACCAATCGTGCCCGTGCCCGAGTTTTCGTCTCAGTCCTGATGGGCGCGACCGCGCTCGCCAGCCTCCCGGCCTGGGCCCAGACGGCGCCCCAGACATTGACGTCGCAACCGGCCCGGACGCCCCAGACCGCGCCGGCCCAGCCCGAGACCGCTCAGGATGACGAGACCCAGGTCGACGAGATCGTCGTCACCGGCTTCCGCCAGAGCTACGCCAACGCCATCGCCGCCAAGCGCAACGAGGATTCGATCACCGACGGGATTTCGTCCGACGGTCTCGGCCGCTTCCCCGACCTCAACGTGGGCGAAGCGCTGCAGCGCGTGCCGGGCGTCCAGATCAACCGCGAGGCCGAGGGCCGCGACGCGACGATCAATCTGCGGGGCCTGCCGGGCTCGTTCTCGCGCCTGACGATGAACGGCGTCGCCTTCGCCGAACCGATCCTGCGTGATTCCGCCCCCTTGGGCGCCTTCAACTCCGATATCTTTTCGGCGATCGTGGTCAACAAGTCGCCGTTGGCCGACGCCCAGAGCGGCGGTCTGTCGGGCAACATCGACCTCCAGATCGCTCCCGCGCTCGGTCGCACCGATGGCGGCTTCCTCAAGCTCGCGAGCGAGTACAACGAACTGGGCGAGACCTACTCGCCGGCCGCCACCATCGGCTACAATCACCACTTCAGCGACGATCTCGCCGTCTTCGGCACCTTGGCCTATCGCCACGAGAATTTCCGTCGCGACTCGATCCTGTTCAACAGCTACGCCGCCTTCACCCCGGCCCAGGCCAATGTGAACCCGTCGTTGCGTCCCTACTACGCGACCTCTGCCCGACCTGCACGGGCGCGACCTCGACGGCCGGCGTGCTCTACGACGCCCAGCACCGCCAGTACGTTCGCCTGAACGAGGGTGACATGTACACCGGCGCGGCCGGCGCCGAGTATCGCCTGAACGACCAGACCCGCATCGGCGTCGCCGGTTTCTATTCGGACCGCGATCTGCCGCTGACGACGCAGTACCTGCTGATCACCTCGAACAACCTGTCCAGCGTTCTGACGGCCAACTCCGCGCCGATCCGCCTGGACGACGGCCGCTATCTGGTCGAGGACTTCAGCTTCGCGAACGCCGACTTCAACTCCTCGACCCGCGGATTCAGCCAGAAGCAGAAGACCTGGGGCTTCAACGTCACGGGCGAATGGGACAGCGGCGACGGCTGGGTCGTCAGCGGCATCGCGGCGATGTCGCGCGCCGAAAACCAGTCCATCGAAATCTCCGTCGACTTCAACACCCTCCAGACGGCGGCGGGCAATGGCCTGACGGGCCGGCTGGTCACGGGCGGCGACAACATCGACAACCACATCTACGTCCAGAACCCTAACCCCGCGGTCTCGGTGAACGGCATCAGCACCGGCGTCTACGGCGGCGTCACCGCCTCCGGCGCCTTCTTCGACAACGCCAACGCCGCCCTGCGTCGCAACCGCTTCAACTTCCAGGGCACCCAGACCTTCGGCCGCAACGCCCTGGAGACCGCCCGAATCGACGTGGAGCGGGAGCTGGACAACGGCTTCCTCAGCGGCTTCCAGTTCGGCTTCGTCTACGAAAGCCAGGAGTTCGAGGCCGAGGGCTACCGGATCAACGCCTTCGGCCTCCCGATCCAGAACGTCACGCCGGACTTCCTGATCGCCGCGCCCTTCGCCAACGACTTCTTCAACGGCCGGGGCGGCCAGCCGACGAACAACTGGCAGGTCGTGGACATCGAGCGCGCCGTCTCCGCCCTGCGTCCCGTGACCGTGTTCCCCGGCGCCCAGCTGTCGCCCTCGGGCTACAACATCAACTACGCCAACAACGCCTACGCCCTGGACAATTTCACCAACGGCACGGACCTGCTGAGCGCCTATGGCCAGGTGAAGTACGACTTCGACATCGGCGGCATGCCGGTGCACGGCAACGTCGGCGTGCGCTACGAGTCGGCCGAGAACACGGTCGACGCCCTGACGCGGGTGACGATCACCAACACCGTGGGCGCGCCGTCGGACTTCGTGTCCCGGACCTATGTGCAGGAATACGACAAGGTCCTGCCGTCCTTCATCGTCATCGCCGAGCCGCACGAGGACGTCGTCCTGCGCGCCGCCGTCTACAAGAGCTATGTGCGGCCCCAGCCGCTGCAGTTCTCGCCGAGCACCGTGGTCAGTGCGCCGTCGACCAATGGCGTCTACACCGTCACCCTCGGCAATCCGGGTCTGGAACCCTATGATGCGACGTCGATCGACTTCTCGGCCGCGTGGTACAACCGCCCCAACAGCATCATGTCGCTGGCCGCCTTCACCAAGGAGATCACCGGCCTGATCGGCCCGATCACCGATCGCGCCCTGCTCTGTCCGGCGGATGGCGGAGGCCTCGGCATCGGCACCTTCACCATCAGCGGCGACCAGTGCCTGAGCAGCCTGACCTTCCAGCTGGGCGGCGTGACCCAGCCTTACCAGGTGGTCATCTCGGGCAACACCAACCAGCCCAATCCGATCACAGTCAGCGGCGTCGAACTGAACGTGCAGCAGTCGTTCGACTTCCTGCCGGGCTTCCTGGCCAACACCGGCGGCGGCTTCAACTACGCCTACACGACTGTCGACGGGACCACGGTTACCGGCGCGCCGGCCACCCTGCCGGGGGTGTCGGAGCATAACCTGAACCTCATCGGCTACTACGAGACGGATCGGTACGGCATCCGCCTGGTCTACAACCTGCGCAGCGAATACGACCTGGCGTCGACCGCCAGCTTCACCGGCGCGGCGCGTCAGGTTCGCGCCCGCGGGCAGATCGACCTGTCGGCGTCCTACAACATCACCGACAGCATCAGCCTCGGCTTCGACGCCTACAACCTGACCGACGAGATCCGCGTCGAATTCGAGAACCAGGAGAATCTGCCTCGTCGCGCGGACTACGACGGCCGGACCTACACGCTGACGCTGCGCGGCACCTTCTAGGTCGCGCTAGGACTTCCCCCCGAAGCCCCGGCCGGCGCCGTTGGCGGCGGCGGCCGGGGTCGACCGGACCTGTATTCGAGTCCCGGGCTTCAGGTCCGGGCAAGGAGAGCCGCCATGCTTCGACGCACCTTCCTGACCGGCACGGCCGCGGCCGGAGCCATGGCCGTCGCGGGCGGCGCGGCTCCGGTTCTGGCGGCCCAGCGGGGAGGGCGGGACACGGCGACCCTGGCCCTGATCACGACGGCCGCCGATGCGCTCGCCGACACGACGCTGGCGGCGCCGTCCACGGGCGGGTTCGGCGGGGCGCGGGGCACCCTGCGTCAGATGCGACGGCTGGTGACGCCCTTCGCCTGGCCCGACTCGCGCCATTTCGAGTCCCGGGCTCTGGTCCAGCCCATCCAGAACCTGCTGGCGCGGGTCGAGGCGGCCCAGCATGACGACGGCACCTTCAGCGGCGGCAACCGCCACTCGCCGCCCGACTCGGCCTTCCTGATCGAGGACATGGCGACGGTCGTCGGCGCCCTGAAGAACAGCCGCAACGCGCTCGCTCGCGACGTGTCCGGGCGCCTGATCGCCATGATGCGCAAGGCGGGACCGGCGCTGCGGACGGGCGGCATCCATACGCCGAACCATCGCTGGGAGCTGTCCTCCGCCCTGTCGAAGATCGACAAGGTCGATCCGCATCCCGCCTATCGCGAACGCGTCGACGA
>CAMLNY010000125.1 GCA_946481405.1 uncultured Brevundimonas sp.
TATAGACGGGCGGCGCGGGATAGGCCGGCTGGGCCGGCGCATTGTTTCCGTAACCCGGCATCGGCCGCGTCGAATACACGGGCTCGCTCGGATAGCTGGCGCAGGCCGTGGCCGCGATGCCGGCGAAGGCGATCGCCGCCGCCCGGATCCAGTGTGCAAGACGCATGCGCCCCTCCCCGTTCATCGTGCCGACATGCCCCGCCCGAGCCGATAAGCCAACCCGCCAAAGCGCGCGAAAGTGGGGCGGAGAGGTTAACGGGCGGGATCCGGGCGGATGCGGACCTCGACGTTCACTCTACGGTTCAGCGGCTCGGCGACCCCATCGGCCGTCGGCCGGGCGAGTTGCATCTCGCCGAAGCTCTGTTGCTCGATATCACTCCAGCGGACGCCCAGGCGCACGAGTTCACGCGCGACCGCCTCCGTCCTCGCCGCGCTCAGTCGGTCGTTAAAAGCGCGAGATCCTGAGGTGTCAGCATACCCCTTGAGCCGATAGATCGTCCGTCCGGGCAAATATCCGGGCAGCACGTATTCGATGTTCGCCCTCTGCTGCTCAGGGATGATGGCGCTGCCATACGGGAAATAAGGACCCCAGTAGTGCGACAGGGGTGGAGGCCCTTCCTCGGCCCGGATCTCGAAACAGGCCTGCGCGGCCTCCGGCAGCGTCGCATCATCGCCACCACGGGCGACAAGGGTTGAGCCAGCGCCCGCGTACATCATCTCCAGTTCCAACACCCGAAAGGGCGGCAAAGGCTCACCGGCGACCCGGGTGGATCGGCTGAGATGATAGTTCAGAAACTGGCCAGGCCGCTTCGCATCCGCCGCGCCCTTCACGGCGCGATACCCTTCGGTTGTCAGCCCGCCCGTCCGGGGATCCACGCAGGCGGTCCACGACTGAGCGAAGGCCGACGTCGCCGTTCCGACCAACAGACCGATAAGCAGGACAACGCGAAACCACATGGCGGCACTGTCCGCCATGCAACCGCCGGTGTCACCCCTCCTTAGCCGTCCCTTCGACCAGAGGCACGAACCGCACTTCGCACAGGCTTTCCCGCCGGAACGAGCCGTCCTCCTGACCCGTATAGCGATGCAGCATCTGCACCGAGGTCCGCCCGACCGGCGCGACCAGCACACCGCCGGGTTTCAGTTGCTTCAGCAGTTCCGTCGGCTCGTTCGGCGAGGCCGCCGTCACCATGATCCGGTCGAACGGCGCCTGTTCGGGCCAGCCCAGACCGCCGTCGGAGTGGCGGGTGATGACGTTGTCGATCTCCAGCCGCCTCAGCTTCGCCTCCGCCTCGGTCAGCAGGCTGCGGTAGCGTTCGACCGAATAGACGTAACGGGCCAGCCGCGACAGCACCGCGCACTGATAGCCGCTGCCCGTTCCGATCTCGAGCACCCGATGGCGCGGCTCGACCTGCAGCGCCTGGGTCATCAGGCCGACGATGAAGGGCTGGGAGATCGTCTGGGCGCAGTCTATCGGCAGGGCCTGATCCTCCCACGCCTGATCGAGGAATTTCTCGTGCACGAACACGGCGCGGTCGATCGATTCCATCGCCGCGAGCACCTTGGGATCGGTGACCCCCTGCTGCCTCAGCGACAGGATCTGATCTTGCCGTCATCCATGGCCCGCAGGTCCGTGCCCGGCGCATGGTCCTGCTTCTCGCCGCGGAAGCTCATCCAGTAATAGTCGCGCCCTCGCAGGTCGGTGCGCTTGACCGCATGCATTTCGCCGATCTGGCGGAAGCCCTGGGTCGTCACCTCAACCTCGGTCACCGCCTCGGGCGCGCGGGCCGGGAAGTTCAGGTTCATGACCACGCCCGGCTGCCAGGTCTCGGCCAGAAGCCGGCTGACGATCGGCGGACCAAAGGCCTCGGCTGTCTCCCAGTGGGCGGTCACCTCGTCATGGAACCGCTCCAGCGACTGGCTCAGCGCGATCGAGCGGATGCCGAAGGCCATCCCCTGCAGCGCGCCCGCCACCGTGCCGGAATAGGAGCAGTCCTCGCCGACATTGTGTCCGCGATTGACGCCCGACAGCACCAGATCGGGCTTGGCGTCCATCAGGTCGTTGACGGCGAGCACGACGCAGTCGGTCGGCGTCCCCGTGACCGAGAACCGCCGCTCGCCCAGCCGGTTGACTCGCAGCGGCTCGGTCAGGGTGATGCCCCGCCCCTTGCCCGACTGCTCCTCGTGCGGCGCGACGATCCAGACGTCGTCCGACAGGGCGCGCGCGATCCGCTCCAGACACGCCAGCCCCTCGGCCTCGATGCCGTCGTCGTTGGTCAGAAGGATACGCATCTTGTCTTTCGTCATTCCGGGCGTAGCGAAGCGGAGACCCGGAACCCGGCGGCGCCGCAGCGAAGCGGAGGCGATACTTCCGCATCACCGCTGTCAGTGTCCGCGACAGGTTCGCGCTCTCGCGCGCCGCTGGGTTCCGGGTCTGCGGCGCTCCGCGCCTTCGCCCGGAATGACGAAAACGGGGCTGATCCGCAAGACTTACTGGATGACTTCGATGTCCGTGCCCAGGATCACGAAGGCCGCATCGCATTCGTTGCGGATGTTCGAGCCCTGATAGTCGTAGCGATCGCCCGGCAGGTCGTCGGACCATTCCATCGCCGTGCCGGTGACGCGCACCTTCTGGCGTCCGATCGTCGCGGCCGAGGAGCGCTGCAGATTGCGCGGCAGGGCGCCCGAGACGCACGGACGGCTCACGCCGGCGCGGTAGCGGTTCTCGTTCTCGATCAGCTGGAATTCCTCGCCCGAGAAGCTGATCCAGCCTTCGAAGGTGGTCGGCGGAGTCGGCTCCGCGACCGGGGCGGCGGTCAGCGACAGGGCGAATGCGGCGGCGATCAGGCTCATGTCCAACTCCTGTTCGAACGTTCTCGCGGGGGCGAGGACCCGGTGTCCCGGACAGAACGAGAATAGGACGCCGCCGATCCCGCTTCCACCTCACGCCGCATCACAAAAGCGGTGAGCGACGGCCTCAGCCGACGTGGGTGAGTCCGCCCAGGTACGGCTTCAGCACCTCCGGCACGGCGATCCGCCCGCCCTCGTCCTGATAGTTCTCCATGATCGCCACCAGCGTCCGGCCGACGGCCAGACCCGAGCCGTTCAGGGTGTGAACGAACTCCGGCTTGCCTTCCTTGCGCTTGAACCGCGCGTCCATGCGCCGCGCCTGAAAGTCCCCGCAGTTCGAGACCGAACTGATCTCCCGATAGGTGTCCTGCGAGGGCAACCAGACCTCCAGATCGAAGGTCTTCCGCGCCGAAAAGCCCATATCGCCCTTGCACAGCAGCATCCGGCGATAGGGCAGCTCCAGCTTCTGCAGCACGGCCTCGGCGCAGGTCGTCATCCGCTCGTGCTCGGCGTCCGAGGCTTCCGGCGTCGTGATGGAGACCAGCTCGACCTTGTGGAACTGGTGCTGACGGATCAGGCCGCGCGTATCTCGCCCCGCCGACCCCGCCTCGGCCCGGAAGCACGGTGTCAGGGCCGTCAGCCGCAGCGGCAGCTCCTCCTCCGGCGTGATCATCTCGCGCACGAGATTGGTCAGGGAGACTTCGGCGGTGGGGATGAGGTAGCGGCGCGCTGACCGCACAGCCTGCGCGAACGCCTCTCGGCGCTGTGGCGTGTTGCGGAGGTCGAGCTCGCGAAGGATTTCGTCTCTTACCTCTCGACCTTGGCCAGCCGGCCGCTCCTTGAGCTCAGGGCGGTCCTCAAAAACTTCAGCCAAAATGATCTTCTCAAGATCATCCCCATCCCGCTCGCCGCCCGTCGCAAACAGGTCCTCTTCGAACTTCGGCAACTGTCCCGTGCCGAACATCGCATCATCCCGCACCAGATACGGCGGATTGACCTCCAGATAGCCGTGCTCGGTCGTCTGCACGTCCAGCATGAACTGGCCGACCGCGCGTTCCAGCCGCGCCAGCCCGCCCTTCAGCACGGCGAACCGCGCGCCCGACATCTTCGCCGCCGCCTCGAAGTCCAGCAGGCCCAGGGCCTCGCCCAGATCGGCGTGATCCTTGGCCGGAGCGCCCGCCTTCGGCGTCCCCCAGCGCGAGGTCTCGACATTGCCCGCCTCGGCCTCGCCCGCCGGCACGTCGTCGGCCGCGAGGTTCTTCTGCGCCGCCAACAGGTCGCGCAGGGCCTTGCCCTTCTCCGCCTCGACCTCGCCCTGCGCCGCGATCTCGCCTTTCAGGCTCTCGACCTCGGCCTTCAGCCGGTCAGCCTCCTCCATGTCCTTGCGGCCCATGGCGGCGCCGATCAGCTTGGAGGCCGCGTTGCGCTTGGCCAGCGCGTCCTGCCCCGCCGTCTGGACGGCGCGCAGTTCGGTGTCGAGCTTCAGGATGTCGGCGACCAGCCCCTCCGCGTCCTCGACGCCGCGCGACGACCAGCCCGCGACGAAACGCTCGGGGTTGTCTCGGATGGCTCGGATATCGTGCATGGCGCGGTCTTTTGGGTGGGCGGGTGAAGCGGTTGCTCTAGCGGGCGTCGGGGGATCGGGCAAACCAGCTTTCGTCATTCCGGGCGGAGGCGCTCTTGCGCAGCAGACCCGGAACAAGGCGGCGCCGAAGCGGAGCGACGGCGAAACGCGTCAACAGACTCATGCGCGGCAGGTTCGCGCTCTCGCGCGCCGCCTTGTTCCGGGTCTTCGCTACGCTTCGCCCGGAATGACGAAAGTGGTAGGCGAACACTCATGACCCTGCACGCCCCCTACGACCCGTCGAACGTGTTCGCCAAAATTCTCCGCAGCGAGATGCCGGCGGTGAAGGTGTGGGAGGACGACGCCGTCCTCGCCTTCATGGACGTCTTCCCCCAGTCCGAGGGCCACGTGCTGGTGATTTCGAAGACCTCCCAGGCGCGCAACCTGCTGGAGGCCGAGCCGGATACCCTCGCCGCCCTGACCGCCGCGACCCGGAAGATCGCCGCCGCCGTGGTGAAGGCCCTGTCGCCCGACGGCTTCTCGATCCTGCAGTTCAACGGCGAGGCCGGCGGGCAGACCGTCTATCACCTGCATTTCCACATCATCCCGCGCTGGGTCGACCGCCCGCTGAAGGGTCACGGCCAGGGCGGCATGGCGGATATCGACGAGCTGAAGGCCACGGCCGCGAAGATCGCCGCGGCCCTCTAGAACGGCCCCCGGAACACGAACCACGCCCCGGCGAAGATGAGGGCGAAACCGCAGGCGTGGTTCAGCGTCAGCTTCTCGCCCAGCACTGTCACCGAGAAGACCGCGAAGACCAGCAGGGTGATCACCTCCTGCATCGTCTTCAGCTCGGCCGCCGAATAGACCGAATGACCGATCCGGTTGGCCGGCACCGCCAGGCAGTATTCGAAGAAGGCGATGCCCCAGCTGACGATCACCACGATCCACAGCGGCTTGGATCCAAACTTCAGATGGCCGTACCACGCGAAGGTCATGAAGACGTTCGACGCCACCAGC
>CAMLNY010000126.1 GCA_946481405.1 uncultured Brevundimonas sp.
CGGCCCCAGAAGGGCTCGGCGAAGAACTGGCCCAGCGAATAGGCCGAGAACATCACCGTGATCTGCCACGGCTCGGCGTTCAGGCTCTGGGCGAAGAACGGCAGCAACGGCACCACCAGGCCGAAGCCGACCAGGTTGATGAAGACGATCAGGAACAGCATCGCCAGCGCCGGAGCTTTGGCTTTGGGTGCGGCGGGCGTGGCGGTCATGGCGCCTTACTAGGCGGGACCGCGGGCGGCGTCGACGGCCCCGCCTATCCGGGCGGGTTGTGCAACTCCAGGAAGCGGACCGTCTCGGTCAGCATGCGGCGGCGCGTGGCCGCGCGCGAGAGCCAGTGGTCCTCGCCCGACAGTTCGATCAGCTCATAGGGCTTGCCCGCCCGCCGCAGCGCCTCGGCGAGGAAGCGGCTCTGTTCGAACGGCACCACGGTGTCGTCCCGGCCGTGCAGAAGCAGAATCGGGGCGTCGGCGCGCGCCGCCTGGGCCGCCGGGGAGATCTGGTCCAGATCGCGATCGCCCAGCCGGTCGGCGCCCATGAAGCGGTTCCAGTAGCGCACGACGGGAGAGTCGCGGCGGCCGCCCTGATCGGCCTCCCACTGCACCATGGCGCGCAGGTCCGAGACCCTGGCCACCGACACGGCGCAACGGTAGACGCCCGGATCCAGCGTCGGCCCGGCCATGGCCGCATAGCCGCCGTAGCTGGCGCCGGCGATGCAGACGCGCGCCGGATCGATCCAGCCCTGTCCGGCCAGCCAGCGGACGCCGTCGGAGAGGTCGGTCTGCATCTTGCGTCCCCATTCGCCGTAGCCGGCCTCCAGGTGGGCCTTGCCCAGTCCGTCGGAGCCGCGGAAGTTCGGCTGGAGCACCGCATAGCCGCGCGAGGCCAGCCCTTGCGCCCACCAGTCGAAGCCGAGGCTGTCACGCGCCGCCGGTCCGCCGTGGGGCAGGACCACCAGCGGCAGGTTGCGGGGATCGGTCACGCCAGGCGGCAGCGTCAGATAGCCCGGAATGGTCATGCCGTCGGCGGCGGGATAGCGGACCGGCATGACGCGCCCGACCCGGTCGCCCTGGATGTCGGGATAGGCCTCGCCGACGATCTCGGCCGAGCGGCGGTCGAGATCGATCAGCTGGTAAGTGCCCGAGTCGCCCTCGCCCTGGGTATAGGCGATGATCTGGCGCATGTCCGAAGACCAGGCCCGCAGCGAGACGCGGCTGTTCGGATAGGCCGCCTCCACCGAGCGCCAGACCCGTTCGGCGACCGGATCCGTGAACTGCCAGAGGGTGCGTTCGTTCTCGCCCTCGATCAGGGCCCCGATCATGAGGCGGCTGCGGGGATGGGCGATCAGGCCGATCACCTTGCCCTCGAAAGGCAGGGCCGAGATCTCGCCGGTGATGAGGCTGACGCTGTAGTAGCCCTCGGGCCGGCCGTCGGGCTCGCCGACCAGAACGACCTCGTCGGCGGTGGCGCCGAACCCGGCCAGTCCGGGCGTGTCGATACGGGCATCGGCCCGCCAGACGGTGCGCCAGAAGCCGCCCTGCCGGGCCTGCAGTTCCCACTCCTCGCCATCGTAACGGACCCGGGCGCGGGGCTCGCCGGTCTCGTCGAGCATATAGCCGCCGGCGGTCCGGTCCTGCTCGTGCACCTCGCGGCCGGAGCCGGTCAGCGGGTCGATGCGGTAGAGGCCGAGGCCGCGGTAGCCCGAGCCGGGGACGATCAGGGCCGGCTCGCCGTCGAGGGTGCGCACCATCGGCGATCCCATGACCTTGCCGAGCGTGCCCTCGGTGCGGGCGAGCGCCCCGTTCGGGCCGTCCATGCGGCTGAGCGCCAGGGCGACGTTGCGGGTCGCGATGTCGTAGATGGAGACGTCGGCGAGCTCCGAGCGACGCATGCCGATGCTGGCCGCCGTCTGGGTGGCGGTGCTGTAGATGTAGACCTGGTCCTCGCCGATCCAGCCGATGTCGCGCACCTTGACCTCGCCCGCGCGGACGCCGCCGATCAGGGACATGTCGTTGAGGTCGTTGATGATCAGGCTGCGGTCCTCGCCCGTCGTCATGATGTAGGCCATGCGATCGCCGCTGGGCGAGACGTCGACCATCTCGTAGGCCGCAAGCGCGCCATAGGCGTCCAGCGGCGCGCGGTCCTGGGCCTCAACGGCCATGACCGGAGCGAGACACAGGGCGACGCCGGCGAGGCCGCCGCGCCAGAGACTGCGGACCAACATGGAAAACCCCTGAAACTGAACCCCGTCGACAACCCTAAGGCTGCGCGTCGCCACCGCAAGATGAAATGCAAAACGCCCCGGACGAGGTCCGGGGCGTTCAAGGATCGTAGCGGGTCCGG
Source organism: uncultured Brevundimonas sp. (assembly GCA_946481405.1). The sequence goes on from CAMLNY010000126.1 coordinate 2,341, forward strand.
CCGTTATTTCGGGGCCAGGATCATGATCATCTGGCGGCCTTCCATACGCGGGGCGTATTCGACCTTGGCGATCTCGTCGAAGTCTTCCTGGACCTTGTTCAGGAGCTTCATGCCCAGTTCGGGGTGAGCCATTTCGCGACCGCGGAAACGCAGGGTGACCTTCACCTTGTCGCCTTCGTCGAAGAAGCGGTGCATGGCCTTGGCCTTCACCTCATAGTCGTGGGTGTCGATGTTCGGACGGAGCTTGATCTCCTTGAGCTCGACGACCTTCTGGCGCTTGCGGGCCTCGGCCTTCTTCTTCTGCTCCTGGAAGCGGAACTTGCCGTAGTCGAGAATCTTGGCGACCGGCGGCTCCGACGTCGAGACGATCTGAACCAGGTCGAGGCCCGCCTCCTCGGCGGCCTCCAGCGCGGCGGAGGTCGGCATGACCCCCTGCTTCTCGCCGTTCTGGTCGATGAGCAGAACGCGCGGGGCGCGGATGTCTTGGTTCATGGGCGGCCCGTCTTTCACGGGCGGCGATTGCATCGGACGGCGAATGGGCGTCGGTTCCTTGTGTTGTCGAAAAGTCTCGCAGGGGTCAGCGCGCGGCCCTCCGCCGCGTTCCCCAAGGCGGCCTATATGCGCCCGAAACGCCCGTTCTTCAAGGCTGGGCGGCGGCCGGGTCGCCGATCCAGACGTCGTGGAGCGCGATCACGGCCTCAAAGACACGTTCGGTCGTCAGCGCCTCGATCGGTGCGAACTCGCCCCGGACCGGGTTGGAGGCGGCCATGGAGGTGCGCGGACCGCGCGGGCCGTAGAGCCACCATTCGGTCGGACCGAACAGGCCCAGCGTCGGCTTTCCGGCGGCGGCGGCCACATGCATCAGGCCCGAATCGTTGCCGACGAACAGGGCCGCGCGGTCGATGGCGGCGGCCGAGGCGAGTATGTCGCCCTTGCCCACGAAGTCGATGGCCAGCGGGCCGGCCGCTGCCAGAACGGGCGTTGCGGGCGGGCGGTCGCCGGGGCCGCCGACGGGCATGAAGCGCCAGCCGGCGAAGCGCGGCTCGACCTTCAGCATCTCGACCAATTGGCCCCAGCGATCGGCGGGCCAGCTCTTGCCCGGCTGGTGGGCGATGGGGGCCAGCGCCATGATGGGGCCGGGAGCCGTCGCCAGCGCCGGGTCGATGACGGCGGCGGCCTCGGCGCGCGCCTGGTCGTCGATGAAGAGTTCCGGCTCCAACGGGGCGGGGGCGCCCATCAGGCGGGTGACCATGTCGACCTTGGCGAGACCGGTCTCGTGGGTCCGGTTGTAGATCACGCGCCGGTCGGCGCGGAGCATGTAGGCGAGGGCCGAGCCGCGAATGTCGATGACTAGCGCCCAATGCGTCCCGACGACCTGTTTCCACAGCTCCAGCCAGTGTCCCGAGGCCTTCTTCTTGTCGAGCACGATGACGCGTTCGACGCCCGGGGCGGAGCGGAAGAAGGGCGCGGGCGGGCGACCGCAGGCGACGGTGATCTCCGCCCCCGGAATCTGGCGTCCGATCTCACGGATGATCCCCGAGGAGATGACGCAGTCGCCGATGCGGTTGGAGGTGACGAACAGGACCTTGTTGGACGGCACGCGGATTTTCCTCGTCGGTTCTTCTTTCACCGTGCACCCCGGCGAAGGCCGGGGTCCAGATAACAGACTGGGACGGCTGGACCAGACCTCTCCACAGATCGGTCCAAACCGGGACTTCCATCTGGACCCCGGCCTTCGCCGGGGTGCACGGTGGGGGATGAGCGAGATTCTGAACCTCCCCCGCCCCGACGGCGAGACCCTGGCGTACCAGCGGGTGAACGGGTCCGGGCCGACCGTGGTGTGGATCGGCGGGTTCCGGTCGGACATGGAGGGGACAAAGGCGCTGGCGCTGGACGCGGCGGCGCGGGAACGGGGCTGGTCCTACCTGCGGTACGACCATTTCGCCCATGGCCGGTCCTCGGGCGACTGGCGTCAGGCCACCATCGGCCGGTGGCGCGAGGACGCCATCGCCCTGATCGACGCGCTGGAAGGGCCGGTCATACCGGTCGGGTCGTCGATGGGCGGCTGGGTAACCCTGCTTCTGGCGCTGGCGCGGCCCGAGCGGATGCAGGGTCTGGTGCTGATCAACCCCGCGCAGGATTTCACCGAGAAGCTGATGTGGCCGTCCCTGCCCGACCACGTGCGTCAGGCCATCCTGCGCGATGGGGAGGCGCTGATGGTGGAGGAAGGGCTGGGCGAATACACCCTGACGAAGCGGATGTTCGACGAAGCGCGTGACTGGCTGCTGCTGGACCGGCCCATACCGATCGTGGCGCCGGTCCATGTGCTTCAGGGGCGGGCCGACGACACCGTGCCGTGGCTGCATACGCTGGTGCTGGCGCACCAGCTGACCGGCGGCGATCTGAGGCTGGACCTCATCGAGGGCGGCGACCACCGGCTGTCGACGCCGCGTGATCTGGCGCGGCTGGTCAATGCGGTCGAGCGGCTGAGGCGGCGCTGATGCCGCCGGTACTTACGTCGCGCGGGCGGCGGGACGCAGGCCTTCGACATTGGCCTGAAGCACCGTCGGGCGACGCTCGCCGCCAGCGGCGATGATGCGGTCGATCCGCGCCTTCTCGGCGCGGAAGGCGACGAGGTTGGCGCCTTCCAGCACATTGGACTCGTCCATGCGGATGCCGGCCGGATTGATCCGCTGGCCATTGCGCCAGATTTCATAGTGCAGGTGGGGACCGGTCGAGGCGCCGGTCGAACCGACGTAGGCGACGACCTGGCCCTGACGCACGCGCTGGCCGGCGCGGATGCCGGGCGCATAGCGCGACAGGTGACCGTAGCCGGACTCAAGACCGTTCGAGTGGCGGATGCGCAGCCAGTTGCCGTAGCCGCCCCAGCGACGGGCCTCGACCACCACGCCGTCGGCGGGGGCGATGACCGGGGTTCCGGTGCCGGCCGCGAAGTCGATGCCCTGGTGCATCTTGCGGTAGCCCGAGATCGGGTGGGTGCGGAAACCGAAGGAGGAGGAGACGCGGAAGCCGCGATCCAGCGGGGTGCGCATCATCGA
>CAMLNY010000127.1 GCA_946481405.1 uncultured Brevundimonas sp.
AGCGGCCGCCACTGCTTGTCGCCTCCGGCCCGGGACCCGGTACCGGCCGCCACCACGATCGCTGAAAAAGTCATCCCTGCCTTCTACGGCGCGATCCGGAAAAGTGTGAGCGGTTTTCGGGCAAGATCGCGCCGCACCATCGTGCCGCCACGATGGCAGTTGACGAGGGCCCCGCCTTCGCGTGTTGACAGACCCATGAGCTCAGGAATCCAGATCGGCGACGTGGCCATTCCCGGCCGGGTCCTGATGGCGCCGATGACCGGCGTCACCGACCTGCCGTTCCGTCTGCTCGCCAGCCGGCTGGGCGCCGCCTATGTCGCGACCGAGATGGTCGCCGCCGCCGAACTGGCGCGGGCCCGTCCCGATGTCGTCCGCCGCGCCGCCGTCGGCGACGGCCTGCCCCTGACCGTCATCCAGCTGGTCGGCCGCGACCCCGCCGCGATGGCCGAAGGCGCGCGCATGGCCGAGAGGGCCGGCGCCGACATCATCGATCTCAACTTCGGCTGCCCGGCCAAGGAGGTCACCGGCTCCGCCTCCGGCTCAGCCCTCATGCGCACCCCCGATCTGGCCGGCCGGATCATGGCCGCCACCGTGGCTGCGACGTCCCGCCCTGTGACCGTCAAGATGCGCCTCGGCTGGGACGTCGAGGTGGTAAGGGAAGCCTTGAGGGCGATCACCAACGTCACGAGCCTGAGCAGGCCCGTCGGACCCGGCGGGGAGAGCGAGCTCGGGGAGATCGTGACCGGCGGCCCGGTGGAGCTCGACGTGGCCCGACGCGCCGAGGATCTCGGCGTCAAGGCCGTCACCGTCCACGGTCGCACCCGCCAGCAGTTCTACACCGGCGTCGCCGACTGGAGCGCGGTGGCCGCGACCAAGGCGGCGGTCTCCATCCCCGTCATCGTCAACGGCGACATCATCACCGCCGAACAGGCGAGGGCGGCCCTGGACCAGTCCGGCGCCGACGCCCTGATGCTGGGGCGGGGCGTCTACGGCCGTCCGTGGCTGGCCGCCCACCTCGACCGGGCCCTGCGCGACGGCGCCGTCCTGATCGAACCCGACCGCCGGGAGCGGTTCGACATCGTCGTCGAACACATGCGCGCCTCCTGCGCCTTCTACGGCGATCACCTCGGCCTTCGCATGTTCCGCAAACATCTGGGCTGGTACGTCGAACAGGCGCCCTGGCCCGCCGATCCGGCGGAGCGCCGAACGGCCAAGAGCCGCCTCTGCCGCCTCGACCAGCTCGAGCTGGTCGCCGAGGCCCTGGCGGACCTGTGGGATTTGCCGCCGCCTTCGCTGTATTTCCGCAACTCCGCTGTTGAACTTCCGCCACAGGTGGTTGAAGCTTCCGGGTGATGACGGACACGCCCGCGATGCTCCCGGCAACAGAAGGCGACCCTTCCTTCTGGGGGCGGTTCGCGGCCGGTCGTGCCCGGGCCGCGTTCGGCGCCGCCTACGCCGTCGCCTTCCTGATCACGGGCGCGGCCATTTGGCTGGTAGCCGTCGCGCCAGCCGCCGGGGCCGGGGAGGACGCCCGCTCGACCGCCAGCCGCGCCGTGCTCGTCATCCTGCTGGCCAACCTTGTCCTGATCGGCGGTCTCGCCACCATCATCGGGGCGCGGGTCATGCGCCTGTCTCAACGGCGGAAAGAGGACCCGGGCGCCCGCCTGCACCTGCGTTTCGTCGCCCTGTTCTCTCTGGTGGCCGTCGTCCCGGCGGTCCTGATCGCCCTCGTCTTCGGGTTGCTGGTCAACCGCGGCGTGGACCAGTGGTTCTCCGAGAACGTCCGTTCGGCCGTCGACAACGGCGCCTCGATCGGTCGGGCCTATGTGGCCGACGTCGGGGGCGGTCTGGAGCGCGATCTCGACACCATGGCCAACGAGCTCGGCGGAGTCCGCGACCTCTTCGACAACCGCATCCAGTTCTCCACCGCCCTGACCCAGATCGCCGATTTCTTCGGCTACCCGGCCGTATACATCGTGAACGGAGACGGTCAGGTTCTGGCCCAGAGCGACCTGCCGGGCGCGCCCGCCTATGTCGCCCCGCCTCGCGCGGAGTTCGAGCGAGCGGCCGAGGGTCAGGAGGTGCCGGTCACCGTCACCGAACACCCCGACACCTTCAGGGCCCTGTATCCTCTGCCGGACTATGGCGACGCCTACCTCTATGTCGTCCGTCCCCTTGCTCCGGGCCTGGTGGCCCAGATGCGCAACGGCGAGGAGTCGATCCGGGGCTATCGCGTCGCCGAGGAAAGCCGCGCCCGCATCCAGGCCGCCTTCGCCCTGAGCTATCTGGAAACCGCGCTTCTGGTCCTGGTCGGCGCCGTCTGGCTGGGCATGTCGGCGGCCAGCCAGATCTCGGCCCCCATCGGCCGTCTGGTTCAGGCCGCGGATCAGGTCTCGGCCGGCGACCTCTCGGCCCGGGTCGAGGCCGAGGGCGCGCCCGGCGAAATCGCCACCCTGTCCGAGGCCTTCAACCGCATGACCGGCGACCTTCAGGCCCAGCAGGCCGCCCTGAAGACCGCCTCGGACGAAGCCCAGGACCGCAGCCGCTTCATCGAGACCGTCCTGTCCGGCGTCTCCGCCGGCGTCATCGGTCTGGACCGTCGCGGCCGGATTTCCGCGATCAATGACAGCGCCTTGCAACTGCTTTCGATCTCGGAGCTTGAGGTCCGCGGCAAGTCGCTCGCCGCCGTCGCGCCCGAGCTCAGCGATCTCGTCGGCCGGGTCGAGGCCCATATCGAGGAAGACATCGACGTCGCCCGCGAGGGTGAGACGCGTCGTCTGCGGGTCCGCATCGAGGGCGGGCAGGGCGGCGAGATGGTCCTGACCTTCGACGACATCACCCGTCTGGTGACCGCCCAACGGAACGCCGCCTGGCGCGACGTCGCGCGTCGTATCGCCCACGAAATCAAGAACCCCCTGACGCCGATCCAGCTTTCGGCCGAGCGCCTGAAGCGCAAATACCGCGCCCGCATCGGCGACGACGTCGAGGTCTTCGACCGCTGTACAGACACCATCATCCGTCAGGTCGGCGACATCGGCCGCATGGTCGACGAGTTCTCCTCCTTCGCCCGCATGCCCACACCGCGCTTCACCGTGGAAAATCCGGCCGAGCTTCTTCGGGAAGCCGTCTTCGCCCAGCGTGTCGCGGCCCCGAACCTGCCGGTCGAACTGGTCGAACCCCTGCCGAAGGCGAAGCTGCGCGCCGACCGCCAGATGGTCGGTCAGGCCCTGACCAACATCCTCAAGAACGCGGGCGAGGCCGTGGCCGCCCGGCGCGGCGAAGACGTCAGCGAGGCGACCGCCGTCATCGCCCGCCTCGAAATCGAGAACGACATCGCCACCTTCATCATCGAGGACGACGGCAAGGGCCTGCCCGTCCGCGACCGCGACCGCCTGACCGAGCCCTATGTCACCACGCGCGAGAAGGGCACGGGTCTCGGCCTCGCCATCGTCAAGCGCATCTGCGAGGACCACGGCGGCGAGCTGAAACTGTCGGATTCCGACAGCCTGCACGGCGCCAAAATCTGTCTGATCTTTCCCCTCAACCCCACCGGCAAGGCCGGGCGTGAACCGGAGCCTCGCGGCGCCGGCGCCCCGGCGGCCGAATAGTAGCGAGGCGTCATGCGTTCCACCGGAGCCGACATCCTGGTCGTCGACGACGAGGCCGACATCCGCGACCTTGTTTCGGGTCTCCTCGAGGACGAGGGCCATTCGGTCCGCGTCGCCTCCTCATCGGAGGAGGCGCTCGCCGGCATCCGCGCGCGCAAGCCCAGCCTGATCGTCCTCGATATCTGGATGCAGGGCGGCGGCGTGGACGGGCTGGAGCTGCTCGAGCTGGTCAAGACGCTCGACGCCGACCTGCCGGTCGTCATGATCTCCGGCCACGGCAATATCGAAACGGCCGTCAGCGCCCTGAAACGCGGCGCCTACGACTTCATCGAAAAGCCGTTCAAGTCCGACCGCCTCGTCGTCGTCATCGAACGCGCCCTCGAAGCCGCCCAGCTGAAGCGCGAGAACCGCCGCCTGCGCGCCGCCGCCATGACGCCGTCGGGGCTGATCGGCCGCTCCGCCGCCGCCCAGGTCCTGCGCACCACCATCGTCAAGGTCGCCCCGGCCAACAGCCGCGTCCTGATCTCGGGCCCTCCGGGCTCCGGCAAGGAACTGGTCGCCCGCCAGATCCACGAGGCCAGCCCGCGCGCCCGCGGCGAGTTCGTCGCCATTTCCGCCGCCGGCATGACCCCGGAACGCCTCGACCTCGAACTGTTCGGCGAGGAGGGCCACGACGGCCGTCCGCGCAAGATCGGCGTCTTCGAACGCGCCCACAACGGCACCCTCTACCTCGACGACGTAGGCGACATGCCGCGCGAGAGCCAGAGCCGCATCCTGCGCGTGCTGGTCGAACAGCGCTTCCGTCGCGTCGGCGGCGAACAGGACGTGCAGGTCGACGTCCGTGTCGTCACCTCGACCTCGCGTGACCTGAAGCAGGAGATCGCCGAGGGCCGGTTCCGCGAGGACCTGTTTCACCGCCTGAACGTCGTGCCGATCCGTGTCCCGCCGCTGTCGGAGCGACGCGAGGACATCGGCGAACTGGTCGACTATTTCATCGAGACGCTCAGCGCGTCCCAGGGATTGCCGCGCCGGAAGCTGGGCGACGACGCCATCGCCGTGCTTCAGGTCCATCCCTGGCCCGGCAACGTCCGCCAGCTGCGCAACAACGTCGAGCGGCTGCTGATCCTCGCCACCGGCGACCTCAACGACCCGATCTCGGCCGACATGCTGCCCCAGGAGGTCGCCTCGACCAATTCCGGCGGCATGGGCGCCGAGCGCACCATCGCCCTGCCGCTGCGCGAGGCCAGAGAGGTTTTCGAACGCGAGTATCTGGCCGCGCAAATCATGCGGTTCGGCGGAAACATCTCGCGCACCGCCGCCTTCATCGGCATGGAAAGATCGGCCCTGCACCGGAAACTCAAGTCACTGGGCGTGTCTCCCGCCCGGGGCGGGGACGATGACGAAGGGAATGTCGACTGATGTCGCGCGTCGCCTATGTGAACGGGGTCTATCAGCGCCATTCGGAGGCGACGATCCACGTCGAGGATCGCGGCTTCCAGTTCGCCGATGGCGTCTATGAGGTCTGGTCGGTCTTCAACGGCCGCATGGCCGACTTCGACGGTCACATGACCCGACTTCATCGCAGTCTCAATGAGTTGCGGATCGATATTCCCATGACGCGTGAGGCCCTGACCCGCGTGCTGAAGGAGACCATCCGCCGCAACCGCGTCCGGGACGGCATCGTCTATCTGCAGGTGACGCGCGGCACGGCCCGCCGCGACCACCCGTTCCCCGCGCCCGGCACCCCGCCCAGCGTCATCGTCACCTCGAAATCCCTGAGCTCTCGC
>CAMLNY010000128.1 GCA_946481405.1 uncultured Brevundimonas sp.
CGCCAGTGCTGACGGCGGTTCCGGCGGCCGAGACGTCGCGACCGACGCCCGAGATGGTGTTGCAGGCCGACACAGCCAGGGCGGCGGCGACCAGCGTCAGGGTGATGATCTTTTTCATGGTGAATATCCCCAATGGTGAAGCTCCCGAAACGCCGAGCTTGGCCACAGGTTGCATCGCTACGGCAAAGCTGTCGAGGTCGCCAAACCGCCCGACGATCTGCTAGTCCCTCGCCCATGAGCCAGCCCGCCGGAACCGCCGCCCGTCGTCTCGTCGAAACCCTCGCGATCAACGGCGTCACCCGCGTCTTCTGCGTGCCGGGCGAGAGCTATCTGGCCGTGCTGGACGCGCTGGTCGACCACCCGGAAATCGAGGTCATCACCTGCCGGCATGAGGCGGGCGCCGCCAACATGGCCGAGGCCTATGGCAAGATGACCGGAAAGCCCGGCGTCTGCATGGTCACGCGCGGACCCGGCGCGACCCACGCCTCAATCGGCGTGCACACGGCGCATCAGGACTCCACCCCGATGATCCTGTTCGTCGGCCAGATCGCCCTGACCGACCGGGGCCGCGGCGCCTTCCAGGAGATCGACTACCGCGAGGTCTTCGGCGGTCTCGCCAAATGGGCCACCGAACTGGAGAGCCCGGAGCGCACCGTCGAGGTCGTCGAACGCGCCTTCGCCACAGCCCAACAGGGCCGGATGGGCCCGGTCGTCATCGCCCTGCCCGAAGACATCCTGCACGAGCCCGGCGGCCCCGCTCCGGTGCGCGCCGTCACGCCGGCGAAGGCCGGTCTCGACCCCGCCTTCCTCGCCGATCTGGGCCAGCGCCTGTCGAAGGCTGAACGCCCGCTTCTGGTCCTCGGCGGGTCCGGCTGGACCGAGGAGGCCGCCGCCGCCATCGGAGACTGGTCCGAGCGTCTGGGCCTGCCAGTCGCCCTGTCGTTCCGACGCAAGGACATCCTGTCGAACGACCGCACCAACTACGCCGGCGACCTCGGCCTCGGCTGTAATCCGGAGCTGATGAAGCGCGCGAAGGACGCCGATCTGCTGATCGCGCTGGGCGCCCGCCTCGGCGAGAACCCGACCCAGGGCTACACACTGTTCACCCGCGACCACACGGCGGACCGCCTCGTGCACATTCACCCGGGCGCGGAAGAACTCGGCCGAGTCTGGACGCCGCTGATGAGCGCCACGGCCGACAACAGTCTCGCCGCCCACGCGCTCGCGACGCTCGAGCCCGGCCGGACCTGGCATGACGCCGCAAAGGCCGCCCACGACCACTACCAGGCCTTCTCGACGCCCGTCCCCGTCACCGGCGCGGTCAACATGTCGGAGTGTATGGCCCACTTGGGCGAGGTCCTGCCGGCCTCGGCCGTGGTCACGAACGGGGCCGGAAACTTCGCCGCCTGGCTGCACCGCTTCTATCGCCACCGCGCCTGCCGCACCCAGCTCGGCCCGACCTCGGGGGCCATGGGCTATGGCTATCCGGCCGCCGTGGCCGCCAAATCCATCCATCCCGAGCGCGAGGTCGTCTGCGTCGCCGGCGACGGCGACTTCCTGATGACGAGCCAGGAACTGGCCACCGCCGTCCAGCACGGGATCAACGTGGTCGTCATCGTCGTCGACAACGGGACCTACGGCACCATCCGCATGCACCAGGAGGGTCACTATCCCCGCCGGGTCATGGCCACCGACCTGAAGAACCCGGACTTCGTCAAATATGCCGAGGCCTTCGGCGCCTTCGCCGTCCGCTGCGAGACCACCGCAGACTTCCCCGCCGCGCTCCAGGCCGCCCGCGACGCCGCCAGGGACCGGCCAGCCTTGGTCCACCTGATCACCTCCGCCGAGGACATCGCGCCGAACCGGACGATCACGGGGCTGCGCAGCAAGTAGTCTATCGCGGCCAGGTCTCTTCGCTGGCCCCCAGCACCTCCCCCGCCAGATAGAGCGAGCCGCAGATCACGACCCGCCCGGCGCCAAGCCGGAGCGCCCGCTCCAGCGCAGCCTCCACGCTCTCGGCCGGCTGCGCGCCCAGCCCGTGCCCGCGCGCCACGGCCGCCAAGGCGTACGGGTCCGCCGCCGCGCCCTCGAAGCCGACGGTGAAGACGTGGGCATCGCTGTCTCTCAACGCCTCGAAGAAGCCGCCGTGATCCTTGTTGGCCAGCATGCCGACGATCAGGGCCAAGGGCCTCGGCGCCTTTCTCTGACGCTCGGCCAAAGCCTCCGCCAGCGCCCGCCCGGCGTGCGGATTGTGCCCCCCGTCCAGCCACAGCTCCGCCTCTGCGGACCGCGCCCTCTCGCCATAGGGACCGGCCGACAGCCGCTGCATCCTCGCCGGCCAGTTCGCCCCCGCCGGCAGATCCAGCTCCAACGCCACCGCCGCCGCCAGTCCCGCGTTGGCCACCTGATGCGGCCCCTTCAGCGCGGGCGCCGGCAGGTCGAAGGCCTGTTCCTGATCCTGAAACACCATGCCGCCCCGCTCGTCCCAGGCGTCGAAGTCCACCCCCATGATCGTCAGGGGCACGCCCGCGCCTCGGGCCTTGGCCTCGATCACCGCCATGGCCTCTTCCGACTGACGCGCGATCAATCCCCGCGCCCCGGCCTTGAGGATGCCCGCCTTCTCCCCGGCGATCCCCGCGATCTCGGTCCCGAGAAACTCCGCATGGTCCAGATCGACCGGGGCGATGACGCTCAACAGCGGCCGCTCGATGACATTGGTCGCGTCCAGCGTCCCGCCCAGCCCGACCTCGATGATAGCCAGATCGGCGGGCGTCTCGGCCATGGCCACGAAGGCGGCGGCGGTCGTGCTTTCGAACACCGTCGCCTCCACCCCCTTCACCGCCTCGATCCGGTCGAGGATGGCCGACAGCCGTTCGTCGGAGATCAGCTCCCCCGCCAGCCGGATCCGCTCGTTGAACCGTACCAGATGCGGCGAGGTGTAGACATGCACCTTCAACCCCGCCGCCTCGGCCATGGCGCGCAGGAAGGCGATAGTCGAACCCTTGCCGTTGGTCCCGGCCACATGGATCACAGGCGGCAGCCGGTCCTGGGGATTGCCCAGCACGGCGCACAGGGTCCGCATCCGGTCCAGCGACAGGTCGATCTTCTGCGGGTGCCGCGCCCTCAGGCGCTCGGAGACGGGATCCATCCCCCTCCTTACGCCGCCCGTCCGGCGTGCGGGAGGGGTGTGCAAGGTGTCGCACCGCCTCCCCTAGCCGAGCGCCGTTTCACCAGATAGCCTTCGGTTGTTCTTGGGGAGCTGAAGCATGTCTATCGTTGCGTTGCTGTCGTCCGTGTTGCTGGCCGGGGCCGGCCCCGACCTGACCCTGCGAACCCAGGCCCAGGACCGCGTCGCCGACGTCGAGATCACCGGCGTGCCGACGCCCGAGCGCGTCCGCTCCTTCGTCAACACCATCGCCGCCCCGCCCCAGTATCGCGGCCTCGCCCGATGGGAGATGCCGGTCTGCGCCGGGACCGTGAATCTCGGTCGGGAGGCGGCCCAGCCGATCCTCGACCGCATCGCCCTGGCCGCCGACGACGTCGGGCTGGAGGTCGGAGAGCCGGGCTGCGACCCCAACCTCGTCATCATCTTCACCACCGACGGATCGGGTCTGGCCAACGCGATGGTCGAGACTGACCGGTCGCTCTTCTACGTCGGCGTCGGCGGGCTCAACCGCGGCCCCGCCGCCCTGCGCGAGTTCCAGGCGTCTGACGCGCCTGTCCGCTGGTGGCCGATGAGCATTCCGGTCAACTCCGAGACCGGCGAACGCGCCGTCCGGATCCCGGGCGAGCAGCACAGCCGCTCGATTCCCTCCGATATCGCCAACGCGATCGGTTGCAACCCGGACGACTGCCCCATCGGCGCGCCGATCATCCAGACGACCTCGGCCTCACGCCTGCGCTCCATCGTGTCGGACGCCCTCTACAAGACCATCGTCATCGTCGACGTGGACCAGATGGATCAGGTCGATACGACCAGCCTCGGCGACTACCTCGCCTTCGTCAGCCTGGCCCAGATCGACCCCGAGGGGGACACGGCCGGTTTCGACACCGTGCTGAACCTGTTCGAGGGCTCGGGCCCGCAGGGGATGAGTGACTGGGACCGCGCCTATCTGCGGGCCCTCTACAACACCCGCACCGGCTTCCGGAACGCCTCGGCCCAGGCGGCCGAGGTCGTCAATCTGATGACCCGCGACCGGGTCCGCGCTGCCCGCGAGGAATAGCCGGCATGGAGGAAGCGTCAGGCGTCAGGCCGCCTGACGCTTGCCGCCCATCAGCATCGACAGCAGCTTGCCCAGGGTCTCCGGCAGGTCGGCGCGGGCGACAACGCGGTCGACCATGCCCTTCTCCTGCAGATACTCCGACCGCTGGAAGCCCGGCGGCAGTTTCTCGCGGATGGTGGTCTCGATCACGCGCGGACCGGCGAACCCGATCAGGGCGCCCGGCTCGGCCAGATGGATGTCGCCCAGCATGGCGTACGACGCCGTCACCCCGCCGGTCGTCGGATCGGTCAGGACCACGACATAGGGCAGCTGGGCGTCCTTCAACTCCTGCACCGCAAGCGTCGAACGCGCCATCTGCATCAGGCTCAGCGCCCCCTCCTGCATCCGCGCGCCGCCGGCGGCGGTGAAGCAGACCAGTGGAACCTTGCGCTCGATCGCAGCCCGGGCGGCGGCGATGAAGCCTTCACCCGCCGCCATGCCCAGAGAGCCGCCCATAAAGGCGAAGTCCTGCACCACGACGACGGCCGGGGTCCCGTCGATCTCGCCGAAGCCGATCGACATGGCGTCCTTGGATCCGGTCGCCTTGCGCGCCGCCGACAGTCGATCGCGATACGACTTGCCGTCCGAGAACTTCAGCGGATCCTCGGTCACATCCGGCGTGTCGATCTTCTCGTACTCGCCGTCGTCGAAGGTGTAGGTCAGGCGCTGGGTTGCATTGATGCGCATATGCCGTCCCGAAGGCGTCACCCACAGGGCGGCCTCCAGATCGGAGCGATACAGCATCTCGCCGCTGTCGGGGTCCTTGACCCACAGATTGTCCGGCGTCTCGCGCCGGCTGACGATCTTGCGGACGCCCGGGGCGAACCGGCTGAGCCAGCCAACGCGCTTTTCCTGCGGGGGTTTGGGAGGGGTCTTTTCGGCCATCTTCGTGTCTCTAGACGCTTTCCCTCACGCGCGCACCGCGTACCGCATCGCCGAGCGCCTTCACCCTGGACAGAACGCGGGGGGCGGCCGGCTCGTTCGCTTCCAGGGCGGCGGCGACTTCGTCGACCAGAACCGACCCTGCCACGACCGCATCGGCCACGCGCGCGATCTCGGCGGCGCGCTCCGGCGTCTTGACGCCGAAGCCGCCCGCGACCGGCAGGCCCGAGGCGCGGCGCAC